>NZ_JAXBLV010000129.1:0-538 GCF_034097035.1 Gemmata algarum | reverse complement strand
GGTTCCGGACGGCTGGCGCAAGGCCGCCAGAGACCCCGTCGAACTGCGGCTCTACAAGGTCAAAGCCGACGGGTCCAAGGGGGACTTCATCAAGGGAATCGCTGGCTCAACACAAGACGGGAATCTCTGGAGCGCGAACGTAACCGGTCTCGACCCCGATACCGAGTACTACGTGGAGGCCAAGTTCAAGTTCGTCAAGAACGCGCTGCCGCAAGACTATGCCTACCGGACCACGGAAGCGGTCAAGGTGAAGACCAAGCCCAGGGCGCCGGCGCCGGGGGGCGAGGAAGAGGTTGACGTTGTGGCGCCGTAGCGCCCAACGACGGATCGAACGCCCCGGCGGCCATCGTACCGGCCGCCGGGGCACGGCGTGCCACTTCCAGCGACCGGAGAAGATCCCATGCGGCGCGGGCTTACCCTGATCGAGATCGTCGTCGTGATCGCCATCATCGGCGTCCTCATCGCGCTCCTCCTGCCGGCCGCCCAGAAGGCCCGCGCCGCCGCCGCGCGGATGCGGTGCCACAACCAGCTCCGGCAG
>NZ_JAXBLV010000128.1:0-573 GCF_034097035.1 Gemmata algarum | reverse complement strand
TTGGTCGCCCGGCACGTTGGTCAGGATCTCGAGCTCCCGGTCCCCGTTCTCGGTCGGCTGGTCCAACCGCACCCGCACGCACCGCACCTGCAGCACCGGCTCCCCACCCACGCATACCCACATCGGCCGCTCGCTCGCCCGACCGGTGTCGGTGCGCACCTCCGCGGTCCACTCCCCGTCCCCCTCGAGGGTCGTGTTCCCGTGCCGGCGGATCACGAACGACGCGCCCCGCTGATCGATCCGGGACCGGAACTCGGCGATGCAGACGTTGCGGTCGCCGACCCACACCTGGGCCGGTTGCACCAGCGGCATCACCGGGTCCAGAAGGGCTCGCTCCTGGGTGTGACCGTCCTCACACGGGATGATGTCGGTGATCAACATCCGGTCCGGGTCCAGAACCGCCAGGACCAGCCCGGGGAGCGGGCCGGCGGTGCGCCCGCGGGTCACCCGGAGCTGCTTCGGGGTGGCCCCCAGATGATTCCCGTCCAGGATCCGAACGGCTCGACCGGGCCGTACCGGGTTCCGCTCGCCGCCCAACGGGCCGATCCGCTCGTGGCATCGGTCCGCGACGTA
>NZ_JAXBLV010000127.1:0-573 GCF_034097035.1 Gemmata algarum | reverse complement strand
CTGGTCGCCCGGCACGTTGGTCAGGATCTCGAGCTCCCGGTCCCCGTCCTCGGTCGGCTGGTCCAACCGCACCCGCACGCACCGCACCTGCAGCACCGGCTCCCCACCCACGCACACCCACATCGGCCGCTCGCTCGCCCGACCGGTATCGGTGCGCACCTCCGCGGTCCACTCCCCGTCCCCCTCGAGGGTCGTGTTCCCGTGCCGGCGGATCACGAACGACGCGCCCCGCTGATCGATCCGGGACCGGAACTCGGCGGTGCAGACGTTGCGGTCACCGACCCACACCTGGGCCGGTTGCACCAGCGGCATCACCGGGTCCAGAAGGGCTCGCTCCTGGGTGTGCCCGTCCTCACACGGGATGATGTCGGTGATCAACATCCGGTCCGGGTCCAGAACCGCCAGGACCAGCCCGGGGAGCGGGCCGGCGGTGCGCCCGCGGGTCACCCGGAGCCGCTTCGGGGTGGCCCACAGATGATTCCCGTCCAGGATCCGAACGGCCCGGTCGAGCCGTACCGGGTTCCGCTCGCCGCCCAACCGGCCGATCCGCTCGTGGCATCGGTCCGCGACGTG
>NZ_JAXBLV010000126.1:0-607 GCF_034097035.1 Gemmata algarum | reverse complement strand
CCCAGAGGGCGCGGCAGATGGACGAGGTTGCGGCCCTGCTCCTCCGGATGCGTGAACTTGAACCCGAGGTATACGTCAACGGGCCGTTAGCCGAGGAGAAGATCCGCGAACTGGAGGCCGCGTTCGGCCGCCCGATGCCGCCGAGCTACCGGGCGTTCCTGGCTCGGTTCGGCGGGTTCAGCATCGTCGATAACTCATGGTCGGGGGCCTACGATGGCAAGATCGTCGGCGGCGGGGGCTGCGTGTGGTCCGACACGACGCGCGGCCGCGAGTGGTGCCAGTTGCCCGATCACTACCTGGTGGTCGAGCCGGACCAAGACGGTTTCGTCTGCCTGGACTTCAGCCGCACGAGTCCCGACGGCGAGCATCCGGTGATCTACCACATGCCGTTCCGGGAGACGCCGTTCAACGAGCTCGGGCCGAATTACTCGGCCTACCTGATTGGGTCCTTGCGGGCGATGGTCGAGGCGTGGGACGATGGGGACTGAGTGCGGGGCAGCTGTGTGGCGCGGATGGCCCAGACGCCGAACCCGGCGCTGCACCTGACACCGCCAGGTGGTTTCTGACGCATCGCTGCTCGGGACGTGGCGGTGCAGGTGAGCTTGTT
>NZ_JAXBLV010000125.1:0-613 GCF_034097035.1 Gemmata algarum | reverse complement strand
GGCGCTGGCCCTCGGTAAGGCCGTGCTCGACCGGGCGGACACGGCCCGGGACCGCGTGCCCCGTGAGTGCCCGGCGCTGTTCGACTTCCCGACCTACAAGAAGGCGTTCCAGCCCGAGCGATTCTGGATCATGACCGAGCGATACGAGACCGAAACTGGGCCGCGGCGCGGCGGAACTCAGGCTGCTGGCCTGACGGCCAAGCAGGGTTTCGGCCACCACATCCTGATTTCACGCGGCTCGGTCAGCACAGCCGGAGTGGTGAGCTCGCTCGTTCTGGTGGCAGGTGGATTGGACAGTCACGATGGTAATCATTTTGGCGTCCGTAATTCAGTTGTTATCTGCGACGGCGATGTGCGGATCGGTGGGGGCGCGTTCAAAAGTGTGGTCGTCGCCCGCGGCAACATCTCAATTGAGGGGGCGACATCGACGACCACACTGATCGCAGGCGGGACCGTCACCATCGGCAAGCCCGGGCGGCGGTACAGCGATCCGGAAGTTGACAAGTTGATGCGGGACGACATTGAGGAGAAGGTGCGGGCGCCGCTGGCGTTCATCACCTTCTTTGAGCTCTCGACCGTTGGGGTGGAGGTCAAAACCGTGAACAAGGTCGTG
>NZ_JAXBLV010000124.1:0-613 GCF_034097035.1 Gemmata algarum | reverse complement strand
AACGACCTTGTTCACGGTTTTGACCTCCACCCCAACGGTCGAGAGCTCGAAGAACGTGATGAACGCCAGCGGCGCCCGCGCCTTCTCCTCGATCTCGACCCGGTCGTACCGGTCCTCAGGTACGTCGGGCCGCGGCGGTCGGGGCAGTTTACCAACGGTAACGGTACCACCCGCAACCAGTGTGCTCGCCCGCGTTTCGCCCTTGATGCTGATGCTCCCACGGGCGATGAGCACGCTTGTGCCCACAGACCCGCCGATCCGCATGTCACCGTCGCAGACGATGACCGAGTCGTGCATGGCGTAGGTCTCGTTACCGGGGCAGTCGAAATCCCCGGTCGCGATAATAAACGAGCGAATGCAGCCGCGTCCCACGCTGACGGAGCCGCGCGAGATGAGCAGGTGGCCGTCCAGGCCCCACCGGCAGGTCAGCCCGTCGGCTTGGGTGGCGCCCGACTGCGGGGTCGTCTCGGTCTCATACCGCCCGGCCATGATCCAGAAGCGGTGCGACTGCTTCTTCAACTCAGTGAGTTCATATCCCGCACGGCACCCGTTCGGATAGCGCCCGCGTGAAGTGTCGGCCCGAGCGAGCACGGCCTTGCCGAGGGCCAGCGCT
>NZ_JAXBLV010000123.1:0-633 GCF_034097035.1 Gemmata algarum | reverse complement strand
AGGGCCCACACGCGACGCGCCACGGGCTTGAGCCCGAGCCGGGCTTCATCTTCGCACCACCGCTCCACCTCCTTGTCCGGGTGCCCCTGGCGCAGCTCGGCCATCAGACGGGCGAGCCCGTCAAAGCCACTCCTGTTGCTGGAAGGCGGTGGCCCCCTTGGGGTGCCGGGGGCGCGGGACGACCAACCGGAACCCGAGTTCCTTGAGCCATTGCCATCCGGTCTGGTTGACGATCGTGATGCCGAACCGGTCCCGGACGAAGGCGGCGACCTTGGGTCCGCTCCACAACCCGTGGTCCGGTGGCGGGTTCCGGAGCGCGGCGAGTAGCTCGGCGTGTTGGGGCGGGGGCATCTTGTACCGAGCCCCGTTGTCCCGGCGCCGGTCCGTGAGGCCCTCGGGGCCGTGGGCGTTGTACCGCGTGAGGATCGCACGGCCCCAGGCGGGCGTGAACCCGACGAGGCGGGCCGCCGCCGTGGCCGAGATCGGCTCATCGGACCGCGTCACCAGCCACAGCACGTGCCACCGGGTCTTCTCGGCCGCGTCCGGGCAATTCCGGTACCGCTGATCGATCTCGGCGGGGGGCAGGTGCGGAACAACGGGTAGTCGTGTCATGGTCAGCCCTCCCGACGTTGG
>NZ_JAXBLV010000122.1:0-108969 GCF_034097035.1 Gemmata algarum | reverse complement strand
CGGGGCCGCGTCGCGGGCGCCGCCCCCGGCCGCGCCGCGGGGCGGGCGCGCCGCCGCCCCGAGCGCGGCCCCGGCCGCGCACGCGAGCGCCAAAATCAGCCAGCCCGAACGGGACATCATGCGAGTCACCGATCCGCTTACCACCCCGCCGGCGCCGCGCCGGCGGGCTCATGGCGTCCGTTAATGGAGCCGTTATGCGCCGCTGCCGGTGGGCGCGGGTGTGCCGGCGGCCCCGGGGCGGCTCGGCACCGACGGCGACGGGGAGGTCGTCGCGCTGGCGGTCGGCGCCGGGAGCGTGCGCGTGAACCCGGGCAGGTACCGGACCCGGCGCCGCACCTCCCACCGAACCGCCGCTTGCGCCGCGACCGCGACCAGCCCGAACACGAGCCCCGGTTGCGCCGCCGCGACCGCCTGGGCGGCCGGTTGCGGGTACAGCACCGCCGCGACCGCGAACCCGCCGCCCAGCGCCGCGACCGCCAGAGCCGCGGCCACCGGGTTGAGCCACGCCAGCAGCACCACGAGCAGGAACACGACCAGCGAGCACACGACCACGACCGCGGTCCACGGCGCGCGGGCCACCCGCACCGGCTCGGGGCCGAGCTGTCGCGCCGCCAGCGGCTCGCCCTCTTGGAGCGGTGCGGGGGCGCCCGACAGGGGCTCGTCCCCGGACGCGAACCAGCGCTCCAGTTCGGCCCGCGGGGCGGCCGACGGCGCGAACACTGCCCCGCGCCACCGCCACCGCAGTTCCGCGCGGGCACGCCCCCCGAGCAGCAGCGGGGCCGAACCCGACGGCTCGGTGATCAGCCACCGGACCGGGCCGGAGTACGCGGCGGCCGTCACCCGCGGCGGGACGTAGAGCGTTTCCCCCACCGCCTGGCGCGTTCCGGGTAGCGCGTACTGCACCTCCAGCACCGCGGCGCGACCGGCCGGCAGTTCGGGCCGGAGCACGCGGAACAGGCGCCCGCCGTTCGCCTCGCCGGCCGGTTGCAGCGGGGCCACCAACCCGTCCAGGCGGGCCGCCGGGCTGGGACCGGTTCCGTTCGGCAGCCACACCTCGACCGCCGGGGCGAGCCACCGGACGAGCCGGAACCGCGCGCGGTAGCTGACGCTCCCGTCTTCGGTGGCGCCGGCTTCGATCAGCGCGCGATCGACCCACACCGCGGCGGCCGATTCCGGCGGCGCGGGGTGCAGCTCCACCGCGAACGGGTGCTCCGCGGACGCGCCCAGCGTGAGGGCGGGGAGCGTGTCGCGCTCGGGAATCACTTCCGGGGGCAGCTCCCGCCACCCCGGGGCGGCGGCGCTCACCGTTCGCCCCGTCATCGAGCTGACCCACACGCGAACCGTCGCTTCGGTGCGCGCCGCCTCGGCCGGCCAGAACAGCCCCACCGGCACCGCCACCGGCCCGTCGGTGCGTCCGGGCAGCGGGAGCGCGAAACTGATCCGCACGGTGTGATCGTTCGTGTCGGCGGCCGGAACGAACGACCACACACCGGGCGAAACGGCGTCGAGCGCGGGAACGGCCTTCAGTCCCAGCGCGTCGGCGGGGCCGCGGAGCCGCACCGGGCGCGCGAACCCGTCCGCCGCGCGCAGCCGGAGCGCTTGAGACACCACCAATTGGCGCTCGCCCACGGTCACGTCGGTGCGCACCTCTGCGGTCATATCCGGGCGGGGCGGGCGCCAGCTCAGCGCGACCCCGGCGGCCCCGAGCTCCGCCCGGCCGGTTACCGAAACGGGCACCTTCGGCGGGACCCCGTCCGGCCCGGGCGCGGCCCCCAGCGCCGCCCCGGTCGCCGCGCCGTGCTCGCCGTCCCGGTCGCGCCAGGTGCCGTGCAACTCGAGCCCCTCGGGCACGGTCGCGGTGACGGCCGCGTCCCGCTCCAGTGCTTGAGGGAACCGGGGCAGCGGCACGGTCGTCGCGCTCGTACCCGCCGGCACCGCCACCGCGCCGACCAGCACCACGCTGAACGGCTGCTTGGTGGGCCGGGCGAGGCGCACCGTGACCGGCAGCCACGTGCCGTCGCCCTTACCCTGCCCGACACCTTGCACGGCCTCGGGATCGAACTCGGACTCCAGCCCCCGCCACTCGGCCGGCACCTCGACGGTGAGCGCGTCGAGTTCCGTGCGGATCGGCCGGACGTTGATCTCCGCCCGCACGCGCCAACTGGCCCCGCCCTCGGCGAGATCGAGGCGGTACACCGGCCGCACCCGCACCGCGCCCTCGACCGGAACCGCCTCGACGGTCAGTAGGGGGACGTCCACCGGAGCGGAGCCCGTCGGGCCGGTGGTGAGTTTGAACTGTGCGACGCTCAGCTCGTCGTCCGCCGCCCCGCCGGCCGGGTCCGCGCGCCGGAGGTCCGGCCCGTGCCGGAACACGAACCGGTGGTGCGGCCCGGCTTTCACGGTCACTGTCCCGGTCTGGCGCAACACGTCGAGCGCCCCGAACGGCCCGACCGGGACCGGCGCCGACGCCGTCCCGGCCTTGGGCCGCGCTTGGCGCACAACGGCGGTGACCAGCCAGTCGGCGCCGGTCGAGTCGGCGGGCAGCGCGATCCTCCATACAGGCTTGTCGGGCTCGCCCGGTCGGATCACGACGGGCAACTGGGCGGGACCGGTGTCCCCGGCCGCCGCGACCCGCTCGACGCTCACGTCGGCGGCCGGCGGCGCGACGAGCTTCAGCTCGCGCCCGGGGCCGCGCACCTTGAACTTCGCCGTCGATTCGGCGAACCCGTCGGTCAACACCACGCCCACGTCGAGGTCGGCGCTCGACACTTGGTCCGCGGGCCGCGCGGCGACCGCAGGCGGGTCCCAGACCACCTCCAGCGACTCCACGGGGCCGAGCGGGAAGCCGCCCGCGCCGCCCGGGGCGAGCTGCTTCGCGTCCACGGGGAAGCGCCGTGGCTCGGTCAGTTTGGGCGGGTCCGGCGTCTTGGTGACGAGGGCGAGGCGCTTAACATCCCCCGGCACCTCGAGTGCGAACTTCGTGACCGGCGCACGCGGGAGGCCGAACTCGAACCCGATCTCCGCCTTCGTGCCGCGCGCTGTAACCGGGGCCTCGAGGTCGAGAACGAGGGCGTGGGCGCCGGCGGCCTCGACCAGCACCGCGAGCCCGTCGTCGGCGGTCTCGAGCACCGGCTGCTTGGCCCCGTCGAGCGCCGCGCCGGTGGCGAACGCGCGGCGCCCGCCCAGCGCGACCGCCGCGTTGGGTTGGGCGGTGCGGAACGTGTACGTGAGCTTCAGCGCGGCGACGAGCTGGTCGCCGCGCTTCTCGAGGCGCCCGCCGATCACGCACTCGTGCGGCGCGACCGGCTTGCGAGCGGCGAGCTCCTTTTTCAGCGCCTCGGCGCGATCGGACAGCCGTTGAAAGTCCTGCGGGCTGAGCGTCACGCCGTCCGCCGCCCCAAGCAGGAGGAACGTCCCGTCCGGGAGCTTCACTGCGAGCGACTTGGCGTCGGTTTTGTCGCCCTTGGTTTCAGGCAGTTTTTTGGACGCTTCGCCGACCTGTGGCTGAGCCGATAAGGCGGCCGAAGCGATCAACAGCGCGGCGAGGGCGAAAAGGCCCGCCCTGCGGCTGAACGCGAGCGGGGAAAGAGGGGAGTGCCGCCGGCCCCGCGCATTCGCCCCGCCACCGGGTTCCGAAGCGCGTCCCGGTCCCCGTTTCGGACGAAACGGGGTGACAGGGTGGGCAGGGGTCTCCGCGTGCGCGGGCATGGGTCGTTTCCGTTGGCAACGGCTCCGCCATTTCCAACTCAGTATACCCAAACCCCGCAGCCGATCCGCCCCGTCAAACGGGAATCGGCTTCCCGAATCCCCCAGGCGACCCGCGCAGGTCGTGCGCGCGGCCTTCTCGGCACCCCAGGATGGCACACAGGGCGGCGGTGAGCAGCACGAACGCCGCGGTGTGGGTGCCGTACACCAGCGCGAGGTCCGCGCCCCGACCGCCCAGCAGCCCGGGGCCGGCCATTAGCACGAACGATGTGACGAGCGATCCGATTACGAAGGCGCGCACGCGGCGGGGGACGCTCCCCACCGCGGCCGCCCACGCGAGGGCCGCCAGCGGGAGCAGCAGCACGACCGCGTGGTGCTTCCAGGTCCGCTCGCTAAAGAGGAGCATCCCGACGCAGATGAGCCCGCACTCGGCGGCGACGCGCCAGCCCTGGCGCGGGTCGGCCGGGCCGCGCACCGGCGCCCGGCACAGCACCACCACCGCGAGCGCGAACAGGCCCGTGAGCGCCTTCACTACGACCCACGCGGCGGGCCGCCCGATGTCCGTGAGGTTGTGGTACTCCGCGGGCGTGGGGATGTCGCCGTCCGGGGTTTTCAGGTACGTGATGTAGGACGGGCTGTTGGTGAACAGCCGGTACACGAACCCTGTGACCGCTTGGTTCGGGTGCTCCGTCGTGATCTCCCCCTTGAGCAGCGGGCGCTCGACCATGAGCGCGTACCAGTCCCCCATCAGCTCGCGGTTGCGGTCGAAGCCGAACACCGCGCCCGGCACCCCCACGAGCCACAGCACCAGACCGGCGAGCGCGGCGGCGAGCGCCCGCCAGCACCGCTTCCACGCGAAGTACGCGACGAACAAGGCGGGCGTCACCTTGCAGGCGATGGCGAGCGCGAGGGTGAGCCCGGCGAGCGTGTCGAGGCGGCGGCGGAACGCTTCCAGTGTGGCGGCGACCAGGAACAGGATGAAGATGTTGACGTTGTTGTGCGACAGGTCGCCGAGCAGTGCCGGCAGGCACACAACGACCGCCGCGGCTTTCGCCAGATCGAGGCGGGCGGAGCGCGTGAGCCCCCCCGCATCACGTTCGTGACTCGCCCGGTCCGGCGTTCGTTCGCCGGGCTCTGCCCCGTCCGCTTGGCACAGCCGGAACGCCCACACCACGGCCAGCGCCGCGAGCAGCACCTTCGCGTAGAACCAGCCCAGCGCTCCGGCCGCCGGTGGGAGCGCCGCGAACGGCCGTAACAGCACCGCCATGATCGGCGGGTTCGGGTACTCGTTGCGGCCGGTGTAGATGTTCTCCCCGGCGAACACCCCGTTCACCATCTCGCGCCACCGCAGAAAGGCCGACCGGGTCTGCTGCCCGGTGTCGCCCGGTTTGGCGATCTTGGCCGCGTACTTCACGCTCATCAGCACGACCACGACCGCCAGCACCCCGACGAACCCGGCCCGCACCCGGGCGGGGTTCGTGGCGTGAGCGGCCCGGAGCCATCCGGCGAACCGCGACAACGACAACAGGCGCACGCTCCACCCCTCCCGGGTAAAAGGAAGCGGAATCATCACGCGAACCGGCCCCCGCGGTCAACCCGAAGCCATGCCGTCCGGTGCGCCGTCTTGCCCTTGTTCGGCTCGCCGGGTTGCTGCTAGGCTGCGGCCCGGAACTGCGGCGAGGACGCGAGCTCATGGACGATGCACCGACCGGCGGATTTCGCGAGCAGCCCGTGTGGCTGGTGGCCGCGGCGGTGGTCGTGGTGGCGCAAGCCGGGCTCGCGCTGGGGCTGTTCGGCACGGGCCGCCAGTGGGCCGCGGTGACGGACGACCGCCCGATCGTGTCCGGGCGGCACCCGCTGCACCTGTACCACGGCACGCTCGGCGCCGCGGCGTTCCGGGACCACCGCAACGCCACCTGCTACGACCCGGCGTTCCAGGCCGGGTATCCCAAGACGCCGGTCTTCGACGGCGGCAGCCGGCCGGCGGAATTGTTCGCGCTGGCCGGCGGCCCCGGGTACCGCCCGGCGGCATACAAGACGGGGGTGCTCGTCTTCCTGATGCTGATCCCCGGCGCCTTCATCGCGGCGGCCCGCGGGGCGGGGCTGCCCGCCGGCCCCGCGGTGCTGACCGGGTGCTTCGGGGTGCTGCTCGCGTGGTGCCCGGCGGTCCGGGCAATGCTCGAGGACGGGCAGCTCGACCTGCTCGGCGCCGGGCTGGCGGCGGCGGTGTTCGTGCCGTGGCTCGGGCGGTACGCGCGGTACCCGGGGCCGGAGCCGTGCCTGGTGCTCGCGGGGCTGGCGCTGGCGGGCTGGTACGCGCACCCGCTGGTGTGGGTCGGACTGCTGCCGGTGATGCTCGTGTTCTACCTCGTGTTCGCGCCGCACCACGGCCCGGGTTGGCACCTCGGGCTCGCCGGGGTCGTCTCGTTCGGGGTCGTTCCTAACGCCTGGTGGCTCATTGACTGGAAGAACTACTGGTGGCTCCAGCAGCCGTCGTCGAGCGACCACATCCCGCTGCCGCCGTGGGAGGCGGTGCTGGGCGCCCCGGCCGATTACGCGGCCCTGTGCGCGGGCCTGCCCGGCGGCGCGGTGGTGCCGCTGGTGGCGCTCGGCGGGCTGGTGCTGCTGTGGGCCGGCGGGCACCGGGCCGCGGCGTGGCTGTCCCTGCTGACCGCGGTGCTGGCCGTCTGCGCCGCGCGTCTGGCGGCGACGTGGCCGCGGGTGCCACCCGAGGTGCCGACGCGGGTGGCACCGTTCGCGCTGGCGCTGCTCACCCCGGCCGCGGCGTTCGGGGTGTGGGAGGTGATGCGCCGGGCGCGGGCGGGCGGCGCGGGCGTGGCGCTCTGCGCGGCGGCGCTGTTCCTGGTGGGCTGGGCCGACGGGCCGGGCGCGCCGCTGGCGAACTTGGCGGGCGTGCGCACGCAGCCGTTCCTGCTGGGCCTCACCCCCGAGCAGCAGCGGCTCGTGGACGCGCTCCGCGAGCACACCACGCCCGCGGCCCGCATCCTGTGGGAGGAGGCGGGCGAGCGGTCGGGCGGGAACTGGTCCGTGCTGCTGCCGCTGTACACCGGCCGGGCGTTCCTGGGGGGCCTGGACACCGACTCGGAAATCGACCACGGGTACTGCGGGCTCCGGAACCAGTGCCTGAGCGGGCGCCCGCTCGCCGAGTGGACCGATAAGGAGCTGTCCGAGTTCTGCCGCTGGTACAACGTGGGCTGGGTGGTGTGTCGCACCCCGGGCACCGCGGAGCGGTGGGCGCGGTGCGCCGAGGTGAACGAGCGGGGCGAGAAAAGGCCGCTCGCGAGGGCGGTCGCGCGGTTCACCGAGAACGGCCAGCCCGTGGTGCTGTTGGCGCTCGACCGCCCGCTCACGTTTGTGCTCGACGGGCGTGCCGTGCTGGAATCGGCGGACGCGAAGCGAATCGTGCTGACCAACGTCGAGCCCAACGCGCTCGGGTACGTCGACCTGAGCTTCCACCACTTTGAGGGCCTGCACCCGCACCCGAGCTACCTGCCGCCTCTCCTCAAGTGCTCCAACCCGGTGACCCGCGACCCGGTGGACCACATCCGGATCTGGATGCCCGGCCCGGTGCCCCGCATCGTGCTCGTGTGGGAGCACCCGTAAGCGCCGGCGCCCGCGTTCACGTCCTTTGGCGGGCCGGGGGGATCTCGGCAACCCGCCCCGCGCGCACTTTTCGGCCACTTTGTCTTAATCGCTATTGACCGGTTCCGGCGCGCGGGTATGCCCGCACCCCAAGCAGAAACACTGTTCGCGAGGGCCGGTCCGGTTCCGGGGGGGAGTCGGGCGGTTCGGCGCGCCACTGTCTAGGACGGACGCATGAACCGGGCGTGGGAACTCGCAGCGGGGCTCAGCCGGCGCCACTTCCTCGCGTGGTCCGCCGCGGTTGGGGCGGCCGGGCTGGCCGGGTGCAAGAGCACCGAAGCCGCCAAGCTCCAGACCCCGCGGTCGCAGATCGGGGAGGACCCGGCGGACCCCGAGACGGTCCCGACCGTCGGCTCCAAGACCTCGGTGGGCAACACCGAGGCGCTGACGGTGAGCGGGGTCGGGCTGGTGTACAACCTGCCCGGCACCGGCAGCAGCCCGGCCGGGGGCAGTTGGCGCACCATGCTCGAGGACAGCCTGAAGAAGCTCAAGCGAGACCAGACGCTCAACCTGCGCGAGCTGCTCGACGGGCCGGGCCGCACGACCTCGTTGGTCATCGTGTCGGCGCAGATCCCGCCGGGGGCGCGCGAGGGCGACCCGGTCGACGTGCAGGTCACCCTGCCCGACGACAGCAGGACCACCAGCCTGCGGGGCGGGGAGCTGTTCGCCACCGAGCTGATCACGTTTGACACCACCGGCAACATCCGGGCGCAGGTGCGCGGCCCCGCGGCGCGGGGCGGCGGCAACCAGCTCGTCGCCGGGAGCGTGTGGGCGCGGGCGCAGGGGCCGCTCGTGGCCGGCAACATCGTCCTGGACGGCGCGGACGGCAAAGACGCCAAGCCCGACACCGACGCCGAGGGCCGCGCGCTGTACCGGGCCGGGTTCATCGCCGGCGGGGCCAAGGTCGCGCACACCCGCCCGTACTACCTGCTGCTGAACGCGGGGGACCAGAACCCGCGGGTCGGGGCGCACATAGCCGAGCGGCTCAACACCACCTTCCACACCACCTCGGACCCGCGGTTCAAGGTGGCCGACGCGAAGGACCGCGAGCTGGTCCTGCTGAGCGTGCCGTCCGCGTACCGGCACAACCACTACCGGTTCCTGCTGGTCGCCCGCCAGGTGCCGTACAACCCGGTCGGCGCGAACAGCGTGTACCGGCAGAAGCTCGAAGAGCAGCTGATGGACCCGGCCACCGCGCTCACCGCGGCGGTGAAGCTCGAGGCGCTCGGCGGCGACTGCCGGCGGAGCCTCAAGATCGGCCTGGAGAGCGCGTCGCCGTGGGTCCGGTTCGCGGCCGCCGAGGCGCTCGCGTACCTGGGGCAGACGGACGGCGCCGCCGAACTCGCCCGGCTCGCCGAGGACCACCCGGCGCTCCGCGCCCAGAGCCTCAAGGCGCTCGCGTCGCTGGACGACGCCTCCGGCACCGACAAGCTGGTGGAGATGCTGACCAGCGCCGACGCCGAGCTCCGCCACGGGGCGTTCATCGCCCTGCGGCTCGCCGACGAGCGGCACCCGGCGCTGGGCGGGGCGCTGATGAACCGGTCGTACTACCTGCACCGGGTCGGCGGTCGCGGGGCGTCGGCGGTCCACCTCACCGCCGCGGGGCGCAGCGAGATCCTGGTGTTCGGCGACAACGTGAAGCTCCGCGGGCCGATGCCCCCCGTGCCGCTGGGGAGCGAGTTCACGGTGTCGGTGCCGGCCGGCGACGAGGGCGTGAAGGTCACCCGGGTGGTGCGGCTGAAGGACCGCGACCCCGAGGTGAAGGAGGCGCGCTGCGGCGCCGACCTGAGCGCGGTGCTGGGCGCCCTGGCGAACCTGGGCGGCGGGTACTCGGAGGCCGTCGAGCTGGTGCGCCGGTCCGCCCGCGCGGAGGCGCTCTCGGCCCCCGTGGTGACGGACGCGGTGCCGCGCGAGATGAGCATCCAGCAGCTCGCCGGGTTCGCCAAGGTGGACACGACCCTGGCGAAAGCGAACGTGGAGGTCGCGAAGGTGGGGACGGTGCAGCCCGCCGTGGACGCCAACGGGTTCGAGGTGCCGGTGGACCAGGGGCCGCTGATCGCCCCCGCCGGGGCGGCGCTGCCGAAGCAGGCGCTGAACCGCAACCCGGGGCGCCTGTTCGGGCCGAGCCGGGCGTCCGACGCCCCCCTCCTCGACCCGGCCGTGGTCCCGGCCGGGGGGCGGTAGGGGTGAGGCGCGCAACGGCAGAAGGCAGACGTTGAAAACGGCCGCGGCGGACATTCCGTCCGCCGCGGCCGGCTTTTAACCTGCACTCCGCCCTTGAGCCTTCCGCAGGTTAGCGGGCTTCGACTTCGCACGCGCGACCGTTGGTTTCCCATGTTGAAGCGCCTCGAACTCGTCGGGTTCAAATCCTTTGCCGATAAGACGCGGTTCGACTTCGCGCCCGGGGTGACCGGGGTGGTCGGTCCGAACGGGTCCGGCAAGAGCAACGTCGTTGATGCGGTGCGGTGGATCCTGGGCGAGCAGTCCCCGAAGAGCCTACGCGGCGGCGAAATGGCCGACGTCATCTTCAACGGCTCCAGCTCGCGCAAGAGCCTGGGCATGGCGGAGGTGACGGTCGCGTTCGACAACGCCCGGCGGCTACTGGCGGTCGACGCCGACGAGGTGCAGCTCACCCGCCGGGTGTACCGCGACGGCACCGGCGAGTACCTCATCAACGGCCAGATGTCCCGGCTGAAGGACCTCAAGAACATCTTCCTGGGCAGCGGCGCCGGGGCCGGCGGGTACACGATCATCGCGCAGGGGCGCGTCGACGAGATGCTCCAGGCCTCGACGAAGGACCGGCGGGCGATCTTCGACGAGGCCGCCGGGATCAGCCGGTTCAAGGCCGACAAGAACGAAACGCTCCGCAAGCTCACGTCCGTCGAGCTGAACCTGACGCGCTCGAAGGACAAGCTCGACGCGCTCGACGGCCAGCTCCGCACGCTGCGCCTCCAGGCCACGAAGGCCCAGAAGTACAAGGAGCACTCGGACCGGTTGCGGGAGCTGCGCGTCGGGCTGGGGGCGCGCGAGTACCGCGAGCTCACCACAGCGCTGGCGACCGAGCAGGGCGCCCTCGCCGCGCTGAAGGCGGAGGTGAGCGGCGCCACGTCGGAGGCCGAGCGGCTCGAACAACAGGCCGCCCAGCTCGACTGGGCGGTGACCCGGGGCGAGGAGGCGCTGCGGCACCACGAGGCCCGGCTGGCGGAGGCGCGGCAGCAGCTCGCCGGGTTCGAGGCGTCGCTCAAACACGACCGCGCCGCGGCGCAGAGCCTGGGGGCCGAGCTGCTGAAGGTCGGGCGCCAGCGGGCCGAACTGGGCTACCGGCTGAAGGGGCTGGAGGCGGACTCGGCCCGCGCCGCGGCGGAGAGCGCCGCGGCGGAAGGGCGGCTCGCCGACGAGCAGCGCCGGGCGGACGAGGTGAGCGGCGCGCTGGCGGCGGTGGTGGCGCGCCTCGCGGACCTGGAGCGGGCGCAGGCCGAGGACCTTCGCCAGCACATGGAGCTGGTGCGCCAGGCGGCGGCGGGCCGGTCCACCGCCGACGCCACGCTCGCGCAGGTGAACCGGCTCCAGAGCGAGTACACGCGGCGGCTGGCGGCCCGCGAGCACCGCGCCGCGCACCGGGCCACGCTCACCCACGCGCTCGACGGGCTGTCGCAGGAGGACGCCGACGTTCAGGCCCGGCTCGCCGCGGCCCGCGAGCAGCTCGACGACCTGACCGCGGCACGCGACACACTCACCGAGCAGCTCGGGGAGGGGCAGGCGCGGCTCGAGGGGCTGCGCGTGGACCAGGGCGCGCTCCGCGCCCGCATGGAAGTCCTTGAGGACCTGGAGCGGTCGCTCGAGGGGCTCGGGACCGGGGTCGCGGCGGTGTGGCGCCGGCTCGAAGCGGAGGCCGCGGACGATTACACCTCCACCGAGCTGAGCGCCGCGGTGGTCGGGCTGGTGGCGGACCTGCTGACGGTGCCGCGCGAGGTGGCCCCGCTGGTCGAGTTGGCCCTGGGCGAGGCCGCACAGCGGTTCGTCGTTCGGTCCCCGGAGGCGGTGGACGCGGTGGCGGCCGCGGTGGGCGAACTGACCGGGCGGGTCGGGTTCGTGCCGCTGAGCTTTTCCGCCACGCCCGTCGGCTCTGCCGACGCGAGCGGCGAACACGGGGGCGCGGGCAGTGGGCCGTCCCTTGCGGCGCTCGTCACCTGCGACCGGCCGCACTGCGCCGGGCTGCCCGCGCAGCTCCTCGGCCGCGTCCTGATGGCCGACACGCTCGCGGACGCGCGGTGGCTGGTCGCGCTGCACCCCGGGTATCGGGTGGTCACCCGCCGCGGCGAGTTGCTCGAACCGGACGGGACCCTCACGGTCGGCCCGCTGCGGGGCGAGGCCGGGCTGGTGTCGCGCAAGAGCGAGCTGCGCGAGCTGCGCGAGCAGTTCCGCGCCACGTCGGAACTCGTCGCGGGGGCGGAAGTCGAGCTCGCGGACCTCCGGCGCCGGGCCGAATCCGCCGAGGGGACCATTGAGGCCGTCGAGGCCGAGATCGCGCTCCTCTCGGACGAGGCCGGCGACCTGCTCCAGCGGATCGCCCGGCAGCGCCAACAGGTCGAGCACCTGGACGCGGACATCGAGCTGATCGAAGCCGACTGCCGGACCCTCGAACAGCAGGTGCAAGAGGGCGAGGCGGCGTGGACCGCTGCCCGGCTCGCGGCGGAGGACGCCGAGCGCGCCGCGGCGGAACTGGAGTCCCGGCTCGCGGAGGTTAAACGCGCGCTGGCGGCCGGCGCCGCCGACCGGACCGCGCGCGAGCAGGCGCACACCGCCGCGCAGGTGGCCCTGTCCCGCGCCGCCGCGGACCGGGACCGCGCCCGGGAGCGCGCCGCGCAGCTCGAGGCCGACATCCGCAAGCGCAAGATCGAGGCCCTGGACCTGACGGCCGCGGACCGCAACGCCCGCGGGCGGCTGGCGGACTGCACGCTCGCGGCCCTCCGCGCGACCGCGGGCCAGGCCGACGCATACGGCGAGAAGGAGTCGCGCGAGCGGCTCGCGGCGGAGCTGTCGGCGAGAGGCGCCGCGGACCGGGCGGACCGCGACCGGGCACGCGCCCGGCTCCAGCAGCTCCGCCACGGGTGGCAGGAGAAGCAGGCCGCCGCGCACGCCCGCGAACTCGCCGCCCACGACCTGGACGCGCGCCGCGCCGCGCTCGTCCAGCGCATCCGCGAGGATTACGGGATCGAACTGGACGAACTGGCGAGCGCAGGGGGCCACCCCACCGAGGGCTCCGGCGCTGACATTTCGGGCGCGGAAACGGCCGAGCCGCCGTTCGCGGGCGTTAACGTGCTCGAAGCCCAGGCCGAAATCGAAGAGCTGAAGCGCAAACTGGCCCGGCTCGGCAGCGTCAACATGGAGGCGCTCGAGGAACTCACCCGGGTCGAGGGCGAGTTCAACGCGCTCCAGGCGCAGCACAGCGATCTGAACGCGGCCCGCCAGTCGCTCCAGCAGATCATCGACGCCATCAACGGCGACAGCCGCAAGCTGTTCCTGGACACGCTCAACGCCGTCCGCGGGTACTTTCAGGAGCTGTTCCGTAAGCTGTTCGGCGGCGGTCAGGCGGACATTGTGCTCGAGGACGAGGCCGACGTGCTGGAGTCCGGGATCGAGATCACCGCCCGCCCGCCCGGCAAGGAGCTGCGATCGCTGTCGCTGCTCTCGGGCGGCGAAAAGACGCTGACCGCGGTCGCCCTGCTGCTCGCGATCTTCCGCAACAAGCCGTCGCCGTTCTGCATCCTCGACGAGGTGGACGCGGCGCTGGACGAGGCGAACACGGCGCGGCTCGCCGGCGTGCTGCGCGAGTTCCTGGACCGCAGCCAGTTCATCGTCATCACGCACAAGAAGCGGACGATGGCCGCCGCCGACCGGCTGTGGGGGGTCACCATGCAGGAGAGCGGCATCAGCCGGCTGCTGCCCATGCGGTTCGAGGATTGGGCGGACGAGGGCGGTGAGGAGCGCGCTGCTGCTTAGCAAACGCATATGATTCGACATCGGATATAAAAACAGGCGAGTTTGGCCCGTTTTTCGCCTGAGCTGCCATGCATTTACTGCGCACATTCCTATAGACGCGAACTGTGGATTGAAAATATGGTTGTTTGATATTTTTTTCGCACGAATCAGCAGGCAATAGCAGGGGCAAAGTGCGGCGTGACCAGAGTCCCGATAGGCCGCGTGAGGGCCGGCACGGCACTTGTTGTTGCGGAGCGGCAAATGGTGGATGAGTGCGATGCTCTCCTACAAGCTGTCGAGGCCGCGCCGGATGACACCACACTCCAACTGGTCTATGCTGACTGGTTAGACGAGCGGGGAGATCCGCGCGGGGAACTCCTGCGGTGCCAAGCCGCCCGGAATCAACTGACGCCTGCTGACCCCGAGTACACTGCCCTGCTCGAACACGAGGCCCGGTTGCGGCGGGACCACCCGGCGGTGATCCTACCGTGGGAGCGGCGGCTGAGCATCGCCCGGATTCGCGCGCTCATCACCCACAGCGGTCCCAGTACAGACGGCGCGGTCACCGGTCCGTATACACCCGGACCTTGTCTGACCGGGCCGGACGTGGTGGCGTGGGAGGTTGCACGCGGCGTCGCGCTTCCTGAGGAGTATAAGCTGTTCCTTCAAGCGATCGGGAACGGCGGAGTGATGCCCGGCTCACACTGCGATTTCGACATCTTCCCCCTCGCCAGGGTCAGAAGCGGGCCGATCGCGGCAGCCCCTTTCCCGGTCACTTCTGACCGGTTCCGTAAGCGTCTCCGACAGGTCCGGGCAGAGGGGCGGCCGACGGACTGGGTGCTGTTTCCCGAACTCCAGCCAGTCTGGGAACAAAATGACGGGTTGCCGGGAAGTGTGTCGATCGGCGGATACCCAGGCGGGGACGGCCTGCTCTTGGTGACTACCGGCGAACTCCGGGGTTCGATCTGGTGCACAGTGTGCTACGGCATCCCGGAAACGGACCCGCTGGATGAACCGCTCGGGTTTCTGAACTGGTTCGTTGCCACCCTCGCCGGGTTCCAGTCCGGGGCATGACGGCCAACCGTCCCCGGAATTGACGACGTTCGGTCTGCAAAAGGGGTGTGATCGACATTATCGCTGCTGCATTTCCACCGCACACCCCACAGTTACGCCCTGAAAACTAAGCTATTTGCAGTGAATGCCCATTTCGAGGACTGGGCGGACGACGGCGGTGAGGCGCAAGCCGCCGGATGGCGAACGTGACCGGTGGGAGCGATCGGCGCCCCTCACGGTTGAGCCCGGCGGCCCGCATCCCCAAAACGTCACACCTGATTCCGAGCGACAGATGTTCTGGTTGCATCAGCCGGCGGTTCCGCTGCGACATGATCTTTGTCAATTAATTTAGTTCATTGTTGAATTTCGGTGGCGGGGTGGTAACTACTACCTGCAACTTTGTGTCTCCGTACTGGGTTTGGGCTACACTGTCTGCCCGGCGGCACGTTGCCCCATCCCCCTGTCCCCCGCATTTGCGTATGAACTACCTGCAGCAACGTCGGAACGCTCTGGGTCAGACGCTGAAGTCGCGCGACCTCGACGGGTTCCTGGTCACCGCCGCGGTCAACGTCACGTATCTGACCGGGTTCACCGGCGACTCCAGCTACTACGCGGTGTTGCCCAAGAACAGCCTGCTCGTCAGCGACACCCGGTTCGAGGAGCAGGTGCGGGAGGAGTGCCCGGACCAGGACGCGGTCATCCGGGGGCACAACAAGACCACCCTCGAAGCCGCGGCCGAGGCCCTCAACAAGTCCGGGGCCAAGGCGGTCGGCGTCGAGGGCAGCCGGATCACCCTGGGCGAGCTCGAGGCGCTGCGGCAACTGGCCCCGAAGATCACGTTCGTGTCCGTGGACGGGGCCATTGAGGCGCAGCGGGCGGTAAAGGACCCGGGCGAGGTGGAGAAGATCCGCGACGCCATCAAGGTGGCCGAGCGCGGGTTCAAAATGTTCCTCGCGACCGTGCGCGAGGCCGACACCGAAAAGGACATGGTGGACGCCCTGGAGGGGTACGTGCGCCGCGCCGGCGCCAAATGCACCGCGTTCCCGCCGATCGTGGCGGTCGGCGAGCGCGGCGCGCTGCCGCACGCCACCCCCACGAACAAGCCGCTGGGCGACGGGGCGAAGCTGCTGGTCGATTTCGGCGCGGACCTGGTGGGATACAAGTCGGACATCACCCGCACGCTCCGCAGCCCGTTCGGTACCTCGCCGAGCCGCCGCAACAAGCTGGAGCGGATCGGGTACGACTTCGAGAAGCTGTACGCGGTGGTCCTGGCGGCGCAGAACGCCGCGCTGGCGGCGATCCGCCCGGGGGTGAAGGCGAAGGACGTGGACGCCGCGGCCCGCAAGGTGTTCGCGAACGCCCGGTTCGACAAGTACCCGGACCTGAAGCTCGCCGACCACTTCACGCACGGCCTCGGGCACGGGATCGGGCTCGAGATCCACGAGGCCCCGAAGATCCGGGCGAACTCCGAGGACGTGCTCGAGTCCGGCATGGTGGTCACCATCGAGCCGGGCATTTACATTCCGGGCTGGGGCGGCATCCGCATCGAGGACGACGTGCTCATCACCCACGACGGGTGCAAGCTCCTCACCACCCTGTCGCGCGAGCCCGCGACCCTCGCGGCGGGCTGACCGGGCGCGGCGCCGGCTGCCGCGCGGCCGCCCCGCCCATACACTGTTCCATCATTCACTCCCCGGCCACGACCGGGGTTTCGCTATATTTGAGGGTTACGTAGTGGCCGACGATCAACGGGACGCCCCCCGGCCGTTCGATGTGCGCACGGTCGAGCACCTCCTGAAGCTGATGACCGAGCACGACCTGGCCGAGGTCGATCTGAAAGAGGGCGAGCACCGCATCCGGCTCCGCAAGGGCGGCGCCCTGATCGGGTACGCGCCCGCCCCGGCCCCTGTGCGGCTGCCGGCCCCGGCGGTACCCGCTGCTGCGGCTCCTGGAGCGGCGCCGCCCGCGCCCGCCGCGGCCCCGGCCCCGGCGCCAGCCAAGAACCTGATCGAAATCAAGTCGCAGATGGTCGGCACGTTCTACTCCAAGCCCGACCCCAAGAAGCCCGATTTCGTTACGCTGGGCGCGAAGGTCACGCCGAAAACGGTCGTCTGCACGATCGAGGCGATGAAGCTGTACAACGAGGTCACCGCGGACTGCGCCGGCACCATCGCCGAGGTGTGCAAGCAGAGCGGCGACTTCGTCGAGTTCGGCACCGTCCTGTTCCGGGTGGACCCCTCCTAAAAATCCACATGCGGAGTGCGGAATTCGGAATGCGGAATTGAAGGCGAGAAGACCCGTTCTTCCCCTCATTCCGCCTCCGCATTCTGCGCTCCGCATTCCGCATTGGTGACTCATGTTTAATCGGATTCTTGTCGCGAACCGGGGCGAAATCGCGCTGCGGGTGATCCGGGCGTGCCACGACCTGGGCATCGAAGCGGTGGCGGTGTACTCGGAAGCGGACCGCGGCGCGCCGTGGCTCGACTTCGCCGATCAGGCGGTGTGCATCGGCCCGGCGGTGTCGGCGCAGAGCTACCTCAACATCCCGCGCATCATCGCCACCGCCGAGAAGACCGGCGCGCAGGCGATCCACCCCGGGTACGGGTTCCTGTCCGAGAACAGCAAGTTCGCCGAGCAGTGTCGGGACTCCGGCATCGAGTTCATCGGGCCGCCGGTCGGGGCGATGGACCGGCTGGGCAACAAGGACAAGTCGAAGACGGTCGCCCGGGCCGCGAAGGTGCCCACGGTGCCCGGCAGCGACGGGTTGGTCGAGACCGAAGAGCAGGCGAAGAAGTTCGCCAACATGGTCGGTTACCCGGTGCTGGTGAAGGCGTCGGCGGGGGGCGGCGGGCGCGGGATGCGCGTGGCCCGCGATGACGCCTCGCTGGCGACCGGGCTCTCGGCCGCGCGGGCCGAGGCCGAGGCCGCGTTCAAAGACGGGAGCGTGTTCCTGGAGAAGTACCTGGACCGCCCGCGGCACGTCGAGGTGCAGCTCATCGGCGACCAGCACGGGAACGTGATCCACCTGTTCGAGCGGGACTGCTCGCTCCAGCGGCGGCACCAGAAGCTGGTGGAGGAGTCGCCGTCGCCGAACCTGCCGGACAGCGTCCGGCAGGAGATGTGCGCCGCGGCGGTGCGGCTGGCGAAGGAGGCGGGGTACTACAACGCGGGGACGTGCGAGTTCCTCGTGGACCAGCAGAACAACTACTACTTCATCGAGGTGAACGCCCGCGTGCAGGTGGAGCACCCGGTCACGGAACTGGTGACGGGCGTGGACGTGATCCGCGAGCAGATCCGGGTCGCGGCGGGCGAAAAGCTGCGGTACGAGCAGAAGGACGTCCAGCAGCGCGGGCACGCGATCGAGGTGCGGATCAACGCCGAGGACCCGGCCCACGACTTCCGCCCCAGTGCGGGGACCGTGAAGACGTGGCGACCGCCGGGCGGCCCGGGGGTGCGGATCGATTCGCACGTGTGCGCAGGGTACCGGGTGCCGCCGAACTACGACAGCATGGTGGCGAAGCTGCTCGTCCATCAGCCGACGCGGGCGGAAGCGTTCGCGGTCATGCGGCGGTGCCTGCGGGAGTTCGTGGTAGAGGGCATCCACACGACGATCCCGATCCTGAAAACCATCTTCGACAACGAAGACTTCATCGCGGGCAACGTGGACACGACGTACATCGAGCGCGTGATGATGCCTCCCAAGGTCAGTTAAACGATAGCGGTACGTGCGCGGTGGTCGGCCCCAATCGGCCGCTGCGCACGTACCGTCGCCAAGGCCCCTCAGCCGAAGCGCCGTTTCTCATTGCGTAACGCGCGGTACTGCCGCACAATCAGTTACACGGACGGCACCCGATCGTGTGACGAGATGGGGGATCGCCGTGGCGGTTCGCCCTGTCCTGCTCTTGGCGTTTTCCCCCGCGCTGGCTCTGCCGTTCTGCCGTCCCGCGGTGCCCGCTCCTTGACGGTATCGGTCAACCGCCCGACAGCCGGGCTGAATTGCATCCCCGGGACCAGATAGGTGGCAGTTCGAGGCACGGGAGTAATCAGGCCACCGGATCATTCCAAACAGTGAGAAGCCGGTCGGTCGATCGATCAAGAACAGACGCAAAGATAGCTGCGTTTGTCAGTACCGCGCCGCTGGCGCCGCAGTTCGTCCGGAGTTGCCCATGCCCATTACGGTTAACTGTAAGTGCGGAAAAATCTTGCGCGTGCCCGATGCGTCCGCGGGGAAACGTGCCAAGTGCCCCGTTTGCAACACCGTTTTCACCGTACCCGAGCCTGAGCCGGTGCTGGAAATCGTTGAGGTTCTGGATGTCGCGGAAGTGGTGCCGCCCCCGCTGCCGCCCGAGCCGAAACAGCCGCCGGCGGCTCCCAGACCGTCCGGGTATCGCAAGCCGCAACTCGAAGACGACGAAGAGGACAAGACCCCCTACGGTCTGGCCGAATCGGAACCGACCAGTTCCGCCCTCGACCGCGACGGCAACGCGCGCCAGAAGGGCACGAAGGGGCTTCCGAATTTCAACAAAGGTCGCAAGAACTACGGCTGACGTAGGGGCTCGCGCGGCTTCATTTATTCGCCTTTGAGCCGGTAGCGGTGGTCCGCGGGCGGCCCGGTCACTCCGAGGACTGACCGCACCGGCGCCGGGCGCCGCCCATACAATTCCGGTAAGGCGAGCGGGGGGCGTATGCCCCCTGTTTGCGTTTTCACGGAGAACCGAACATGTCCGACGTTCGTGAAACGGCGCTCCTCGTTATCGGCGGCGGCCCCGGCGGGTACCCCGCCGCGCTCCACGCGGCCGACAGCGGCATCAAGGTCACGCTGGTGGACGAAGGCGCGAAGCTCGGCGGCGTGTGCCTGAACCGCGGGTGCATCCCTAGCAAAGCGTTGCTGCACACGGCCAAGATCATTCGCGAAGCGCACGAAATGGCCGCCTACGGCGTCACGTTCGGCGAACCGAAGCTCGACCTCGCCAAGCTCCGCGACTTCGTGCAGGCGAAGGTGGTCGGCAAGCTTACCGGCGGCATCGGGCAGCTCACAAAAGGCCGCGGGGTCGATGTGGTGAAGGGCCGCGCGGTCTTCACCTCACCCAACACGGTGGAGGTGACCGGCGACCAGCCCCAGACCATCAAGTTCCAGAACTGCATCATCGCGACCGGGTCGCTGCCGGCGATCCCGAAGCCGTGGCAGATCAACGACGACCGCGTGATGGACAGCACCGGCGCCCTGCTGCTGCCGGACGTGCCCAAGAAGCTGCTCGTCATCGGCGGCGGGTACATCGGGCTCGAGATCGGCAGCGTGTACGCGGCGCTGGGGAGCAAGGTCACGGTGGTGGAGGCGCTCGAGCGCATCCTGTTCATGGCCGACAAGGATCTGGTCGATCCGCTGGAGCGGAAGCTCAAGACCGAGTTCGAGGCAATTTACACGTCCACGAAGGTGATGGGGTTGGAAGCCACGCCCGAGGGGATCGTGGTGAAGCTCGAAGGGGCCGGCGCGCCCGCGTCGCTCACCTTCGACCGCGTCCTGATTTCCGTGGGCCGGCGGCCAAACTCCGCGGGGTTGGGGCTCGACAAGGCCGGGGTGAACGTGACCGACCGGGGGTTTATCCCGATCGACAAGCAGCGCCGCACCAACGTGCCGCACATTTTCGCGATCGGCGACGTGGGCGAGGAGCCCGGCCTCGCGCACAAAGCGACGGCGGAGGCACGGGTTGCGGTGGAAGTGCTCCACGGCGAGCCGGCCGAATGGAACCCGCGGGCCATTCCCGCTGTCATCTTCACGGACCCCGAAATCGCCTGGGCCGGGATCACCCAGAAGGAAGCGGAAGAGAAGAAGGTTCCGCACGAGGTGCTCACGTTCCCGTGGGCGGCGAGCGGCCGGGCCGTGAGCATCGCGCGCACGGAGGGCCGCACGAAGATGATCGTCGATCCGGAAACCAAGCGGGTGCTGGGGGTCGGGATCGTCGGGGCGGGGGCCGGCGAGATGATCGCCGAAGGGGTGCTTGCCATCGAGATGGGCGCGGTGGCGCGGGACGTGTTAGAGAGTATTCACCCGCACCCGACGCTCAGCGAGACGGTGATGGAGAGTGCCGAACTGGCCTACGGGGCCGCGACCCACGTCGCGAAGCCGCGCAAGGCGGCGAAGTAACGTACTGAATGGCGGGCGGGACGATTGCTCCCGCCCGCCGGAGCGAGAGGGACGAATGACCGAGGCCGACTGGTGGGCGACATCGTACCCCGACAAACTGCTGAACTGGCTCTTTTACACCGCGCAGGCGTCCGAGCGCAAGTTCCGGCTGTTTTCGCTCGCGTGCTGCCGCCAGGTGGGCGATCTGCTCGCCGACAGCGCGTTCCCGCAACTCCTGGTCCTGATGGAGGTTCTGGCCGACGACCCGGTTGACGCGGCGAAGATCGAGCGGCTCCGGCGTGCCGGCCGGGACAACCTGTACTCGGTCAGTTCCGCCCACCGGACCCCGAAGTGGCACGCGCGGAACGCCGCGCTGTGCGGAACCGGTGCGCTGTGGGAGGGCCGCGGGTGGCAGTCGCGGCCGGCGTACTGGGAGTACGTGTACCAGAATTCGGAAGGCGGCTGGCTGCTCGGCCCGTTCCCGCACGTCGTCTCGGAAGCCGTATTCTGTGCCCACCCGCGGAGCGAACAGGCCGAAGCGCTGGCGCACCAGTTGCGAGTGATCCGCGACCTGTTCGGACCGCTCCCGTTCCGGGACATAACCGTACCCCGAGCATGGCTCACGTCCGACGTGCTGGCGCTGGCCCGCGGCATATACGACGAGCACGCCTTCGAGCGGATGCCGATTCTGGCCGACGCGCTCCAGGAAGCGGGTTGCGACAACGACGACATCCTGGACCACTGCCGCCATGAGCCGTTCTTCGTCGGCGGTGACGCCCCCAAACACCGCTCGGCCGCGTCCGGCCACGTGCGCGGGTGCTGGGTCATCGACCTTCTATTGCGCCGCCCGTGGCGATCCGCTCGCCCGCACCCGCGAAGGTGAGCTGGTAGAATGCTCCCGAACCCTCTGGGAACAGGAGCATCTCCATGCCGACGCCGCTCGCGGGGTACACGCCCTACAAGAACCTACCCCCACTCGCCGGGCTCTGTACCGTTGAAGAAGCGGCGCGGCCCGGGTTGTCGGTGGAGGAGTGCGTTCGGCGGCTGAAGCGGTTCCACTACTGTTTCAAGCGACTGCATCAGATCCTGACGGCCCGCATCACTGCGGAGCCGATCTACGAACTCAAAACCGGGTTCGCTCACCACGCCTACCTCTGCGCCGAGCACGTCACCGCGCTGCGTACGCGCATCGGCGAGATGCGCGAGCCGCCGCTGGGGCTCGAAGACGTGCCGCACCCGGCGCTGGAAGCGTTCTTCGATGAGATCCAGTGTGCGCCGACGACGGAGGAGCTACTTTGCGGAGCCTATCTTGATGCGATCGGATCGTTGATGATCGGCATCGAAAAATACATGACGGATACGCATCCGCTCACGGACGCTCCCAGCCGCCGCCTCCTACGTTTCGCGCTGATCGAACTTGATGAAATGAACCGGTATGGCTCCGCGGCCGGTGCGTCGTTGGGCACCGCCTGGCTTCCGCACTATCGCGTGTGGAGTGAGACGATCCTTCATCCGATGCTCGACGAAGCCGGTTGTCTGGACGGACACGCGCAGGCGAGCGAGCGACTCACGATACCGCGCCGTTATTCCGTAACGCCCTATCAGTACGACCCGGTCCCGAAGCGCGATGAGCGGTTCACCGATCCGTGGAACCAGGGCGTGAATGCGGAAGCGTTCCTCTACAGCGAGACGTACCCGGCCCGCGCCAAGGCGCTGATGATGCTCTACAAGCGCCTGCGCGAGATCGATGTGCCCGAGATGATGGCGAGCATCATCGCCCAGACGCCGGGCAAGCCGTGGGGGTACTACCGCGACATGTCGCGCCAGTTGTGGGACGAGGCCCGGCACGCGATGATGGGCGAAGTCGGGTTCGTCGCGCTCGGCGTCGACTGGACGAAAGCCAAGATCACGTTCAACTGGTCGCACCGGCTCAACACCGAATGCACCCCGATGGAGCGACACGGGGTGCTGTACTTCATCGAGCAGGGGTTAATGCCGCGCACCGGTAAGCGATACGAGTTCGAGGTAGGGCAGGCGTCCGGGTTGCCGCTCATCGCCACCATTCAGGACTTCGACTGGGCCGACGAGGTGCTGCACTCGCAGATCGGCCGGTCGTGGTACGTGCCGCAGTTCGGCAGCCTGCGTGAGGCGCTCGACTACGGCGACGCAGCGTGGTCGAAGGTGTTGAGCAACTGGGCCACCGTGAAGGAGCAGGGGCTAACGCAGCACGAAAACTGGTGGCCCGCAGTGTACCAGATGGCGTGCGCCGCGGACGGCACGGAGCCGGACCCGCAGGTGCTCGCGTTCGCCGAAACTTACGAGGCGAAGCGCGCCGACCTCCAGCGGATCGCCGCGGAGTAGTTGCGTCCGCAGCTCAGGGGGCAGGGCCGGGAGGAGAATTCCTGCGCGCCAGCGCCATCCCAGCGAGCAGCAAGAACACCGCGCCGATTCCCGCGGCCATGCCGAACAGTACCGGGCCGACACCCGCCACTGTGATTGCGTGCCCCGCGAGCAGGTGCCCGATCGGGGCGCTGCCGCTCAGCGTCATGGCCCAGACCGCCATGACTCGGCCCCGCACCTCGTCCGGCACCGCGAGTTGGAGCGTTGACTGCGCGGTGGAAAGGAACAGGATCATCCCGAACCCGACCGCGGCGCAGCACCCGCATGCGAGCCAGATTACCTGGGCGAAGCCCAAGCCCGCCATGCCCGCGGCGCACGCCGCTGCGCCCGTGATCAGGAACGCGCCGCGCCGAGATACGCTGCCGAACGTCGCGGTGGCGAGCGCTGCCCCCAGCGCCCCCGCCCCGAGCGAACTCAGCAGTAAACTGTAAGCCTCTTCCTTTAGTCCGAGTTGGAGCCGGGTGTAAGCGGGCAGCACGGTAATCACCGGCCATCCGAACGCGCTGAGTGCGAACGTGAACAGCACCACCGCGCCGAGCGCCGGGTGCTCGCGCAGGTAGAGCACGCCGGCGAGAGGCGAAGCGGCCGGCTTCTCGTGCCGCCGCGGCTCCGGAATGCGCCGCAGCGCCCGCAACACCGCCAGGAAGCTCAGTGCGTTCAGCGCGAAGCACGTGGTCGCGCCGATCGTGACACCGCTCGTCCCTTCGGGTAAATACGGCGCGACCTTGCCGGCCGCAACGAACAGCAGCCCCGCGACCGCCGGCCCGACCGCGCGGGCGGAGTTGAACACCAGCGAGTTCAGCCCTACCGCGTTAATCAGGTCCTCTTTGGGCACGAGGTCCGGCACGAACGCCAAACGGGCGGGGAAATCGACCGCCTGGATCACCCCGTTGAACCCGATCAGCGCCAGTACGAGGTACGGCGTGGCCACCCCGGCCCCGACCAGCACGGTAAGAACGACCGCGTTCACCAGGAACGCGGTCTGCGTGAAGAGCACGAGCGTGCGCTTCGGATAGCGGTCGGCGAGCGCGCCGCCCCACGCACCGAACGCGAGGGTCGGACCGACCTGGGCCACCAGCAGCCACGACGGCCAGCGCGGGTCGCCGGTGCGGTCGTACATGAGCCACATGAGCGCCGCGGACTGCATCCACGTGCCGACGAACGACACGATCTGCCCCGCGAAGTAGCGGCGGTAGTTGCGGTGCCGCAGCGAGCGGAACGTGGTGTCCCGGAGCGTCGCCAGCATTCGTCGTCCGGTGCGCGAAAGGGCCATCGGGGTTGGTTTACGGAAGTGCGGGCCGCGCGTTGCGCCCGGAACTGGTCGCGCGGCTCGACGCGGTCGAAGACGCCCCCGCCCCGCGGTGTCTCGCGCGGTCGCGGAGTTCGTGACCCAAACCGGGTTCCCCCGCGGGCCGCCGACGGTCTCGCACCGGTGTGGGCTCACTTCGCGAGACAATCCGCGGCTCATCTGACGGCTTTTAGCGGGGCGCGCCCGGGCCGTCGCGGTATCCTGAACGCACCCAACCGCCGCAGGAGTGCCTCCCAATGTCCGAACCGATGGACCGCCGCACGTTCGCGGCGCTGACCGCGACCGCCGTGCTCGGCCGCGAGGCCCTGAGCGCCGACACGCCGGCGGAGGCGGCGCCGCTGCCGCACGCCAAGGCCACCGAGGCGCCCTTCACCCGCGACTACCCCAAGCCGGGGTTCAACCCGGCGTGGCGCCGGCCGCAGATCAACAAGCTCATGGTGCAGGACTTCGTCATCTTCGCGCACACCGACATCGCGATGGTGAAGAAGCTCCTCGACCGCGAGCCCGCGCTGGCGAACGCGTTCATGGACTGGGGCGGGGGCGACTGGGAGAGCGGGCTCGGCGCCGCGGCCCATATGGGCAACCGTGAAATGGCTTCGCTGCTCCTCGAGCGCGGCGCGCGGATGGACATCTTCTGCGCTACGATGATGGGGCAACTTGAGGCGGTGAAGGCGTTCCTCAGGCTCCAGCCGAAGCTGATCGACGCGAAGGGGCCGCACGGGTTTAGCCTGCACTTCCACGCGCAGCTCGCCGGCCCCGATGCGGACAGGATGGTGGATTACCTGCAATCGGTGAAGAAGGTTGAACTGAAGCCCAACCCGTTCCTGAACATGAAAAAGGGTGGCGACAAAAAGTAACGCCGGTGCGAACGCGGGCGGCGGTCACTCGCTCGGGATCGGCCAGACGTATCCGAGCCGGTGAACCACCTTCCGCACCGCCGCAAGGTCGCCCTCGCGGACGATCAACCGGTCCCCGGCGACGAAGCATTTGCCTTTCAGTTGCCGGTCGTTCGCCAGTTCGGCCGCCACGTGCGCGCTTGCGCACGCGATGATCCGGGCCGGGCCGTCGTCCCGGATCTGCTCGGCCTTGTGCTGCAAATCGGTCAGGAACGTTTCCACGGTCGCGGGCACCGGTTCCGCCGACCGCGTCGCCAGGAACTCGCGCAGCTCCTCGATCCGGCCGCCCTGTTCGACCACGCTCACGATCTTCGCCGCCGACAGCTTCCACACCGCCGGCGAGGTCAGGTCCGCGAACCGCTCCAGCGTCAGCCGATCGGCGGCCGATGGCGTCCGGGTGGCGACCACGTCCAGGTTCGCCAGCACGCGGACGTCGTCCGTCTTCTGCGGGGCCGCGGGCTGGTACGTCTTCACCTGGCCGAGCACCCACGCCCCGAGCGGGTTGATTCGCACGTACAGCAGGCCGTCGTACCGGCTGAAACAGGACAAATCGTCCGCGCCCCATCGCCCCCAGAAATCACCACGCGCCCCTTGCGGCGGCACGTAAGCCACGTCGAGCAGCCCCACGGTGGCCGCGTACTCGAACAGCAGGGCCAGCACGAACCGCCCCTGGAGTTGCTCCCAGGAGTGCTCGTCGTCGTACCCCAGGCTGCCGTACTCCGCGTCGGTGATGTACAGCTTCCAGGCGTCCCGCTCCCCGACGAGCGAGAACCCGCGCTCGGTCGCGCGCATGAAGCGCCAGAGGTCGTCGATCGCGAACCACGCGTCGGGCTGGCAGTCCTTGAGCACCGCGAACACGGCCTTCCGACGGGTCGCCGCCGCGGTCAGGCTCGCGCGCCCCTGTCCCTTGACGGCCTCGACCCGCGCGAACTCGTCGAACAGCCGGTTTTTCTCCCACGCGGCCCACACCTTACCCAGCACCTCGGACGGTTCGCGGTTCAGAGCCGTCCGGCCGGCGGGTGTGAGCTTCAGGACGCCGCTGCGCTTCTCGGCGAGCCCGGCGGCCTGCACCAGCATGGGCCAGGCGAACGCTTTGATCGCGAGGTCCGCGGCCGGGTCGTGGTCGAACTCGTCCTCATCCTCGGCGGTGTAAAAGTCCCCGCCGGTCAGCACCCCCGCGACCACGTTGAGGCTCGATTCGGTCGGGTGTTGCTTCTTGTCGGTTACCCGTACCTTGCCGGCGTCGATCAGCCGGAGAACGGCGAACAGATCCGCCTCCGCCTCGCGGGCCGTCTCCCGCACCCGGACCGGAACCGTTTCGTCCGGCCCCTTTTGGTCCCAGCTCGCTTGAGGGAGGGTGTGCTCGGCCGGCGGTTCCGTGCGTGTCGGGATCCGGAACGGGTCCGGCGGCGGGAGAAACCGGAGAAGCGGCCGGACGTCGGTCGGCAGGTGCTCGTAGTCGGGGAAGAACAGGACGAGGAGCGTCGGGGTCTCGCGGCGGTCCCAGTACGAGTGCGGGTTGTTCGACGGCTGAAACCAATCCGGCTCGCGACCGTGTGTGGCAACGAACCGGGTGCGGGAGTAGCGCCCGTCGGGGGCGTGGGCGGCTTCGCGGACGGCGAGCTGTGCGAGCGGTTCGAGCCGGTCGTAGAGGGCACGTAGGCGGGCGGCGGTGGTCATCGCCCCGGCCACCGCCGCGACCAGCTCTCCCTTCCTTTTAGGCGGCTCGGAGCCGAGAAGCCTCACCAGCGGTCGGAGGTGCTCGGTGGTCAGGCGGTCGAACGCCTGCTCCGCGGTCAGCGCTTCGCGCTCCTGTCCGGCCCGTGCCATACCGCCCTCGCGTTCTGTTTGTTGCGGAGAGGACGTTCGGTCGATCTGTTAGTTACTGAAGGCGGGCTCACGACCTAAAAAACAAGAGCCCGCAGTTGCGGGCTCTTTTCGAGCGGAGAGGGAGGGATTCGAACCCTCGGTACGGTTTCCCGTACACAGCATTTCCAGTGCTGCACAATCGACCACTCTGCCACCTCTCCAGGTGGGATGAACCTACGGACGCCCGAAGCCGCGAGAAGGTTCACCCGCTTTCAGCATAGGAGACGCGCCGGACGGTGACAACTCGCGAGCCGCCGTTCGTAGTTTTCGGCCCTGTTTACTCCTTTCCGAGCACCAGATCCACCACCCAGCACCCGCGCACGTGGGCGGCGTTCGGATCGCGGCAGTGGCTGAGCGCGTCGGCGGAGTTACACCCGGCGTGCGGCGTGGGCCAAGCACCTCAGCGAGCACGTCGCGGAACCGGCGGGCGTAGCTGAACCCCGGCACCGGGGCGCGGAGGTGCGGGTCGGCCGATGCCCACGCCGCGTATCGAGCGAACCACATGTTCGCCCCGCCGACCGGCGCCTGTCGTGCCCAGCGCCCACGGCGGTGCGCAGTTTCGTTTGCGCCGCGGCCAGCGAGTCGGCGTCCGCCCGGCGCTCGATCAACTCGACCAGCGCAACGCAATCGGGGTGTGTGATCTGGTCGCCGACGAGTCGGCAGCAGGCCACGGCGTGCAGGCGCAGCTTCCGCTCGGACGCGCCGAACCGCACGACCGCCCGGCGCACCTCGGTCGCGGAACCGGCGCGCCAGGATTTCGGACCGCCCGCGGCCTTCTTCTTCATTTCGGCGCGCCAAGGTGTGTTGCAAAGAACACCGCGGCGCGCCCCCACAGCCGTTCCGTCACCACCGGGTCCGAGGTGTACATGTGCGTCACCCCGGGCAGCGGGAGCGAGTCGAAGTTCTTACCGGCGCGGAACAGCGCGTCCGACAGCTTCAACGAGTGACGGTAATACACGTTGTCGTCGGCCGTTCCGTGGACCAGGAGGAGCGGGCGCGCCAGGTCCTTCGCGAGCGGCAGCAGGCTCGCCTCGTCGTAGGCCTTTTGAGCCGCTGGCAGGAGCCCCATGTACCGCTCGGTGTAGTGCGTGTCGTAGTCCTCCCAGTCGGTCACCGGGGCGCCCGCGACCGCGGCCTTGAACACATCGGGGCGCCGCAACACTCCGTTGGCCGCCATGTACCCGCCGAACGACCAGCCCACGATGCCCACGCGGTCGCCGTCGAGTTCGGGGTGCTTCTCGCACAGCAACCGGAGCCCCTTCACCTGGTCGTCGAGCGGGACGGTTCCGAACTTCTGGTACACGGCGCGCTCCCACTCGCGGCCCCGGCCCGGCGTGCCACGGTTGTCCACCGCGACCACTACGAACCCCTGGTCCGCGAGCCACTGCGGGACCAGCCAGTTGCGCATCGCGCGGACCACGTGCAGGTGCCGCGGCCCGCCGTACACGTCAAGAACCACCGGATACTTCTTTTTCGGGTCGAAGGCGCGGGGGCGCACGACGGCGGTCCAGTAGTCTCCGACCTTCTCCACCGTCACGTTCGGCTTGAGTTCCGGCTCCGCGGCTACAGAGGGCAACTCGGCGATCTTCGCCCCGTCACGGCCGAACACGACGCTCCGGGGCATGGACTGTGGGGTGGTGGACGTGATGACGAACGGGCCGCCCGATTTGCCGAACACGGCGGTGTGAACGCCCCCCTCCGTGGTGAGCGCCTCGTCCGCTTCGGAGCCCGGGTTCACGTTCAGGCTGCGCGTCTTGTGGCGGTAAATGTGGCGCTGCGTCGGGTCCGCGCCGCCGGCGTAGAGAACGAACGTGTCGGCACGCGACGAGTACACGCCCTGCACCGCTTCGGGCCGGTTCTTCGCGGGCACGAGCACGTCCTGCAAGACGCCCTGCGTGTTGCGCAGCTGGACCTCACCATCCCCCTCTTTGTCGGCACCCAGCCACACGAACCCGCCCAGCGCGTCGTTGAACTTCGGCCCCTCGGGACTGAGGTTGATCCAGGCCGCGTCCTTTTCCTCCAATAGCCGTCGCGTTTGACCGGTTTTCGGATCTGCGGTCAGCAGATGAAGGGTTTGTTGCTTCCGGTCCTGCACCTGAAGCGTGAGCGGGGCGGACCCGGTCCACTGCACCGCGGCGAGGTACTCGTGTGCCTTCGTGTCCCACCGCACCCACACCGTTTCACCCCCCGCGACCGGCACCACGCCGAGCCGCACGGCCACGTTCTTCTTGCCGGGACGCGGGTAGAACTGTTCGAGCGGCTTCGCATTCGGCTTGAACGGGTCCGCGACGAACCACGTTTCGACCCCGGCGTGGTCGGCTTCTTCGTAGGCTATGTGCTTGGAGTCCGGGGACCACCAGTACCCGGTGAACCGGCCCATCTCCTCCTGCGCGACGAACTCCGCCAGCCCGTGCGTCTTTTGCACCGTGCCGCCTGCGGTGACTGCGGTTTCGGTGTTGGTCGCGAGGTCGATCACGTACACGTCGAACCCGCGGACGTAGGCCACCTTTTTCCCGTCCGGGGACCACTTCGGGTCCACAACGGCCCCGCCGGCCCCTGTCTTCAACTCCGTCACTTTCCGGGCGGCGCGGTCGTACACGAACAGCCGCCCGGAGAGCGGCAGGAGGATGTTGTTGCCGGCCGCGTCGAAGTGGAAGTCGGCGAACCCACCGGCCGAGAGCCGCATCCGCTCGCGCCGCGCCTTCTCCTCGGGCGTGAGGTTCTCGTCCCCGCTCCCGAGCACCGCCTGCGGCGACAGCAACTCCTTCGTCTGGCCCGTCGGCACATCGAACTCGAACAGCTTGAGTGCCGGCTTGTCCGCGTCGGCGCGGAGGAACAGAACGGTCTTGCCGTCGGGGGCCACCTTCGGGTTCTGCGGGCGACCAAGCATGAACCGGCGAGTCTCCGCGAATCGCTTGAGAAACGAGGTGTCCACAGGTTTTCCCGGGGTCGGATCGGCGGCGCGCGCGCACGCGCCCAGCGCGAGGGCTGCGGCGAGCGCGGAAAGGGTGAGTTTCATGCGGCCCAGGGTACCACACCGCCAAGTGCGAGTGAACCGGGCGAGAGCGAGGCGCGTCGAGCTCCCTTGTCGGCTCTGCCCACGGACGGTTGAAAATGTGACAGGTGGCCCGGAGCAAGAGCCGAGCCGGTTCCCAACTTGGAACTTGAAACTGCCGGGTGTGGGGCGCGGGAACCACCCGCCCGACGCACCGCTTTGACCGTCTGGACCTCTTGACGTTAACCCGGAAAAGTGTCGGTTGCGCCCGCCCGCTGATGCAGGCGGGCGCAACCGACACAGACGGCTGAACTTGATGTGATGCGAAGCCCCAAAGTGAGCGCCGCCGTGAGAGACGGCGCCGACACCACTACTGCTCACCGAACAGGTCGCCGGGCTCCAGGTCAACCCGATCACGGGTCAGGTCGGCGAAGAACCAGTCGGTGTCCTGCTTGCCGGTCAGGCGGTCGTTACTGGTGTCGTTGGTGACCGTTGCGGCGGTCAGGAAGTGGCCCCCGTTCGCTGCCGATCCGCCGCTCCCGTCGGTCAGGTTCGCGACGCGCTTTGCGAGGCTCTTGGTCGGGTCGGCCCACTCAACCAGGAGCTGCGCCAAAGCGAAAGAGTCGCCGTCGAACGCGGTGGTCCCGCCGATCAGGATGTCTTCGTCCTTCCCGCCGGTCAGTTCGTCCGCCCCCGTCCCGCCGATCAGGATGTTCCGGCCGCGCCCGCCGGACAGGCGGTCGTTCCCGGCCCCGCCGTCCACCACCATCGGCACTGTCATGTTGCCGGACGTGTCGAAGCGGTCATTCCCCGCACCCAGTAGCGCGACCACCCGCTGTACCCCGGCCAGCGAGAAGTTGCGCGGCCCGCCGGGGAGGAAATCGGCCTGCACCCTCAGCCCGCTGTTCCCCTGCTGGCTCAGTCGAACGTCGTCGTCGTCGCCCGTCCCGACGATCGTCAGTACACCGTCGCGCAGGCTGACGCCGCTGACGTAAGCCCGTGTGGTCGCGGTCGTCGTGCCCCCGTCGTCGTCGGTCAGCGTGACGGTGATCGTGTACACGCCGCCCGCCGAATACGAGTGACCGCCGGCGACGGCCCCGAAACCGGCGATCTCCAAAACCGGTCCGGTGGTGACCGTACCGTCGCCCCAGTTGATCGTCGCCGTGTGGGTGTCCGCGGCGCCCGCGTCGGTGAAGACCGCGGTCACGATCACGGTTTGCCCTTCGGCAGCGGCACCAATCGTGGGGGCCGAGTTGCCCACGACGGCGATCGCCGGCGCAACGTTGTTGACCGTCACGACGACCGTATCGGTGCCGACCCCGCCGTCGTCGTCCGTGACCGTGAACGTAACCGTGTACGTCCCGTTGTCGGTCGGGGTGAAGGCGAAGGCCGCGCCGGTCCCGCCCGCGATCACCTGCCCGTTCGATGCGGACACGCTCCACGACAACGTGTGCGTGTCGGCCGCGCCGGCATCGGTGAACAAACCTGTCAGGGTGACGGGCGTACCTTCGTTCACCGTCCGATCCGCACCGGCGTTGGCCACCGGAGCGACGTTGTTGACTGTCACGACCGCCGTGTCGGTTCCGATCCCACCGTCATCATCTGTGACTGTGAACGTGACCGTGTATGTCCCGTTGTCGGTCGGAACGAAACTGAAGGTTGCCCCGGTGCCACCCGCGATCACCTGCCCGTTGGACGCTGACACGCTCCACGACCGCGTGTGTGTGCCCGCTGTGCCGGGATCGATGAAGCCGCCCGTGAGCGTAACAGGCGCCCCCTCGTTTACCACCTGATCAGGACCGGCATCAACGGTCGGCGCGACGTTGTTGACCGTCACGACGACCGTATCGGTGCCGACCCCGCCGTCGTCGTCCGTGACCGTGACCGTGACCGTGTACGTCCCGTTGTCGGTCGGGGTGAAGGCGAAGGCCGCGCCGGTCCCGCCCGCGATCACCTGCCCGTTCGATGCGGACACGCTCCACGACAACGTGTGCGTGTCCGCCGCGCCGGCGTCGGTGAACGAGCCGGTCAGAGTAACGGGCGTGCCTTCGTTTACCGTCTGGTCCACGCCGGCGTTAGCGGTCGGTGCCGCGTTGTCGATCACCACCGTCGAGGTGTACTCGGTCACCCCGCCGTCCTTGTCCCGGACCTTCGCCCGGACGGTGTAGGTGCCGTTGTCGGTCGGGGTGAAGCTCGCGGTGTTCGAGGCACCAAACGCGCCGTAACCCGAACCGAAATCGAAGGCGTACTCGAAGCCCGCGGCAGCGTCCGCGGGGGACACGTCCGTGGCGCCGGTCAGCGTAACGGAGACCGGGCTGCCTTCCACACCGCCCGCGGGCACTTCGAGTGTCGCGGTTGGGGCGACGTTCCGCACCGTGATCTCGGCTGTCGCGGTCGTCGCGGCGGTGGAACCGTTCGACTGCTCGGTGGCGGTCGCCGTAACGGTCAGGGTGAGCGTGGCGTCTCCCGGCAGGTTATCCGGCAAAAGGATCGTCAGCCCGACGAGTTGGGTCGGGGTCAGGGTCCAGGTGCCGTTGCCGTTGTCCGTGCCGGCCGACAGCGTTCCACCCGTGGGTACGCCGGCGATCGTGATCGACAGCGCTTCCGACCCGTCGAGGTCGGTCAGGGCCGCGGAGATGTCGAGTGGGATCGGGGTGTTCTCGTTCCCCGCGGCGGCCGTGCCGACGACCAGTGTGGGCGCGTCCGCCACCGCGGTCACGTTGATGCTGACGGTGGCGACGTTCGACACCTCTCCGCCGCCGTCCTTCACCGTGTAGGTGAACGAGTCGGTGCCGGAGAAGTTGGCGTTCGGCGTGTACGTCACCACGCCCACGGCGGACACGCTTACGGTTCCGTTGGCGGGGCCGGTTACCACCGCAACGGTTGCCGGATCGAGGCCCACATCGTCACTGTCGTTGGCGAGTACCGGGATCGCGACCGGCGTGTCTTCCGCCGTGGTCGCGAGGTCGCCCGCGGCCACCGGGGTACGGTTCACACCGAGGAAGTATTCGCCGCCGGTGTTGTTCTCACCGGTCACCCGGACGCGGTACCTCCCGGCCGCTGGCGCGGTGAACGTGATCCCCTCGTTCCGGTTGTCGAGGAGCGGGGTGCCGGCGGTCACCAAGTTGCCGGCCGGGTCGTACAGTTCGATCCGCGGGTTCAGGGGGTTGACGAACTCGCCCGGACCGCCGGCCGGGGTGGTCGTCGTCAGCCGGACGCGCTCGCCGGCCGCGAGGTCCAGGGCGTACCAGTCGTCGCCCGAGACGAGCATGTCGAACCGCGTGATCAGGCCGTTCAATTCGGGGGTGATCCCCACGGGTGCGTTCACGTCGGTCTGGTAGATGCGCGTGACGGTGCCGGTCGGGTCGCCCACCGCGTCGAACGGGATGAAGAACGCGGGCGAGTTGCGCATCGAGATATCAACCAGCAGGTCCCCGCGGCTGGGGTCGTAGGAGAACAGGTTGGCCACATCAATGACGATGTCGAACGGGCGCGGGTTGGACGCCGAGGGCGTGCTGGAGATGGTCACCAGCCCGTCCAGTACGGTAACGGCCCCGGCCCCGATGTTGTCCGCGAACACCGCCGACGCGGTTGTCGTGGTGCGGGCCGCGTAGCTCAGTACGATCTTCACGTTAAGGGTCGCGGTGAAGTTGCCGCTGTACGCCGCGTCCTGTCGGAACCGGAGCGCGTCGATGATCCCGGTCGTGCCGAACTGAGAGGCCGAGTAGATCTGCTGGTACCGCATGGTCGGGATGCCGAACCCGCCGATGTTGAACGGGAAGCTGTTGTTGAAGTTCCCGTCCGCGTTGGCGTTGGCGCCGGGCGCCACGGTCGAAACGGTGCCGGTAGCGGCGATGGCCCCGAGCGCCCCGCCGGTACCGCTGATGTTCTGGGCGGTCGCCGGCGTGTCGTTCGGTTCGGCGTCGAACGCCGCGGCGCGGGTCGCGACGAGGGTGTACGTCGCGCTCGGCGCGGTCCCGTACACGCGGGCGTAGTACGTTCCGCTTGCGGTCGGGGTGAACTGCAACCCCTGGTCGAAGTTCGTCGCGCCGCGGGTCGCCGTCGCCACCACGTTACCGGCCGCGTCCTGCAACTCTAGGCGGACCGTCGGGGTCGTGTTCAGCCGGACCGACACGCTCCCCGAAGCCGGGTCGGCGGAGCTAATGTCGAGCAACCCGTCGCCGTTCACGTCCGCGAGCGTGGCGGCGTTCGGGTTGCTTCCCGTGCCGAAGGTCAGCGGAGCGCCGAACGTGCCGTCCCCGTTGCCGGCCAGGATGCTGACCGTCGCGCTGCTGATGTTGGGCACCAGCACGTCGAGCTTGCCGTCGTTGTTCACGTCGCCCACCGCGACCGTGCGCGGACCACTCCCGCCGGTGGAGAAAAAGGTGGGGTTGCCGAAGGTGCCGTCGCCGTTGCCGAGCCGCACGGCGACGTTGTTGGCGTTCTGGTTGCCGGTGACCGCGTCCAGCCGGCCGTCGCCGTTGAGGTCGGCCAGTTCGATGTCCCAGGCGCCCGCGGCCATGCTCAGGTTGGTCGCCGGTCCGAAGGTGCCGTTCGGCTGCTGGAGCAGCACCGACATGGTTCCGCTCGCGAAGTTGGCCGTCACGATGTCCGGGCGCCCGTCACCGTTCAAATCGCCCACGTCGGTCCCGAACGAACCAAAGCCGCCCGTGCCGGCCGAGTAAGTCACGGGCGCTCCGAGCGTACCGTTCGCCTGCCCGAGCAGCACGCTGACGATGCCCGGGCCGCCGGCGACACCGGCATAGTGCGGCACAACGGCGTCGGCCCGCCCGTCGCCGTTCACGTCCGCAACGGTTAGCCCCAACCCGCTGGGCGGCGCCTGAGTGTTTTGGACCGCCTGGAAGGTGCCGTTGCCGTTGCCGAGGAACAGCGACACGAGGGAGGACCGGTCGCTGGACGCGACCACATCGAGTTTGCCGTCGCCGTTCACGTCCCCGAAGTCGAGATACCGGGTGAACACCGTGCCGGTGGCGTACTGAGTGAGCGTGCCGAACGTGCCGTCCCCGTTGCCCAACCGTACCCCGATCGCCCCGTTCGCGTCCGTGCCGGCATCGTTGATTGCCGCCACCATGTCGAGCTTGCCGTCGCCGTTCAGGTCGCGGTAGCCGACGAAGATCGGGTACCGGCCCGCGGGCATGGCAAAATCGGTGCGGGTCGCGGCGAAGCTGGGCGCGGCCGAAACGCCCGACAGTCCGAGCACCAGGTCCGTCCGCTGGCCCGCGGTCAGATCAAGGGCGTAGAAGTCGTCGGACGGGGCGGCGGACGGGTTGCCGACCGTCAGCGCGACGTTGTCCACGGTCACGTTGAAGTAGAACAGACTGTCCTGCTGCTCGAAGCGGAGTTGCAGAACCTGCCCGGCGCGCGACTGGAGCAGTGCGGTGACATCGAAGGAACGGTTGTTCGGCCCGGTCTGCAAGAGCGGGTCGCCAAGGTTCGTCGAGAACACCGTTTGTAGCACGTTACCCACGGCGTCGGTGATGACGACGCGGAATTCCTGGTTCGGATCCTGGAACTGCGATGCAAAGTTCTGGAGCCGGTCCGACCAACTCAGCGTCGCTTGCTGGACGCCGGCCGGGACGACGAACGACTGCGCAATGACGCGCGTGCCGCCGCTGCTCGAGTCCGTGAGCGCATCGAACGCCCCGCCGATCGGCGCCAGCGGTCCCGCCGGGCTGGCCGGGTCGATGGTCCCGTTGTTGATCCGCCAGCCGTTCGCCCCAACGAACGGCGTCACGGTCCAGCCGTTGAAGTTGCCAGTCTCGAAGTTGCCGTTGGTGATGAGGTTGGTTCCGCTGGCCGCGTTGACCAGTTGCCCCCGGACGGCGGCCCGCTGGGCGGCCGATCCCGGCAGCAGCGCGAGGAACGCCGGGGCAAGGGCCTGTGCCGTCGCGCGGGTGCCGTTCGACGGTCCGCCGACCGACTCGGCTTCGACCGCCGCGTTCAGGAGGACCGAGAGCGAATACGTGTCCGCGCCGGCGAGCGCGCCGACGGCGATGGTGTAGGTGCCCGTGGTCGCGGCCTGGCCGAGCTGGAGTACCGCCGGAACGCCCGCTGCCGGCGCCTCCACGGTCGCCACGACTTGACCGGCCGGGTTACGGAGCTGGATCGTCGGCCGGAGCGACGAGGCGGCACTGCCCGGGGTCACGACGATCGTGATCGTTTGCCCGGCGTCGACGGACAGGGTGAACGGGTCCACCTCGGCCGGTGTCGCGATCGCGCCGGTGGTCGAGCCGGTGTAAGCGAGGCTGCCGAGCGGGGACAGCGCGGTGAGCGGCACCGGGAACACGCTGGCGAGGGTGTTCACGTCGTACTGAACTGTGACCGGCGCCGCCGGACCGGGGTTCCCGGACGCGTCCTCCACCGCCCCGGCGTTGAGCGTGGCCGTCACCGGACCGGAGGTGGTCAGCCCGGTGAGGGAGAAGCGCATCGTTCGCCCACCCGTTCCCGCGAGCACTTCGGCCCCGACCACGGTTCCGCGGCTGAGCGTCAAATCGGACGCCTGGAGCGAAGTTGGATTGACCGGTTCGTTGAAGGTGACATCCACGAACGTGAACGGCGCCGCGACGATAGTTCCCGTGACCGGGCTGACGCTCACGACGGCGAGCGGCACCGCGTCGTACCGGAAGGCCGCAGAGAACGCCGCGACCGGGCCGCTGGTCGCCCCGTCGAATGCACCGGCCGCGATGGCGATCGTCTGGAGCCCCTCCGCCGTGACCGGGCTGGCCGCGAAGGTGAACGTCAGCGTGTCCGTGTCGGTGAGCGCGACACCGGTTGCGGCGATCCCGTTGACGGTGAGGTCGGACGGCTGCACCGAGGCCGGCGCGTAGGGCTGGGTGAAGTCGACCACGAACTCGGTCGGCGGCGCGGACACGACCGCGCCCGCGGCCGGGGTCGTACTCGCGACCGTGAACCCGACGGCCTGAACGGCCCGCGCCACGTTCAACCGCCCGCCGGTCGCGACCGGGGTGGGGCCGTTGGTTCGCAACGCGCTGACCGGATCGACCGTTTGGAGGATGGCGTTGCGGATCTGGGTGTAACTGGCCGTCGGGTTGACGCTCAGCATCAGGGCCGCGGCGCCGGTGACGTGCGGGGTCGCCATCGACGTGCCGCTCAGGTAGCCGTAGGACGGCCCGAAGCGGCTGTGCATGGTGCTGAAGACGTTCGTACCGGGCGCGCCGAGGTCCACGTTAACCAGCCCGTAGTTCGAACTGGTGCTGCGGGCGTCGGTGTTCGTCAGGTTGGCGACCGAGATGATGTTGTCGTAGGAGTACGCGGCCGGGTACGACTTCTCCGCGGCCGGGTTGTCGAGGTCGTCGCCGAAGCCGTCGGCCCCGCCGTTGCCGGCCGCCACAATCATCAGGTGACCGTTGTCCCGGGCGTTGGCGACCGCCGCTTCGAGCGCGGCCGCGTTCGTCGAACCGCCCCAACTGTGGTTCGACACCTTCGCGCCGTTGGCGACCGCGTAGTTCAGCCCGCCGATCAGCGCGGAGAACGGCCCGGAGTTGGTCGGCCCCAGCCCGCGGACCACCATGATCTGGTTCCGCCACGTCACCCCGGTCACCCCGATCCCGTTGTTCCCGATCGCCGCGATGGTGCCGGCCACGTGTGTGCCGTGCCACACCCCGGAAACCTCGTCGTCCGGGTCGTTCTCGTTGTTGTAAAAGTCCCACCCGATCAGGTCGTCGGCGTAGCCGTTGGCCGTACCGGGCGCGTTCCCGTCGATTGCGTCCATCCACCCGCCGGCCGCGACCGGCCGGAGGATGTCACCGGCGTCGATCCGGCCGTTCAGGTTGTTGTCCGCGACCTTCCCGGCGTTCGCCGGGGCGTTCAGGTCCCAGAAGGTGATCAGCCCGTCCGCGTCGGTGTCGAGGAGGGTGGGGCGGATCGAGGTGGGAATCTCGGTCTGGTTCAGCCAGATGTTTAGGTACAAGTCCGGGTGGGTGTAATCGACCCCGGAATCGACGACCGCGGTGATGACCTGCGTGCTGCCGCGGTTCGGCCCGGTGAGGTCCCACGCTTCGGGCGCGTCGGCGTCGGCGTCGGGCGTGCCCGGTGCGACGCCCGGGTTGGTCCCGGTGTTGTTCATCCCCCACAGGCGGGCGAACTCGGCGTCGTTCGGGATCACCTGTCCCGCCGCCCCCATGAAGTCCGGCTCGACGGACTGCACTCCCGGCACCTGGCTCAGCGCCGCCGCGAGGGTTTGAGCGTCCAGTTCGGCCGGCCCGGCGAGACGGAACTGCCCGGCGAGCCCGAGGTACTGCTCGACGTGGACGTTGAGGCCGAGGGCGGCGACGGTCGATTCGACCGCGGCGGTCTGTTCGGCGATCGTCCCACCCATCCCGTTCACTTGAACGATCCACCGGCCCGGGGCGGCCAGTTTCGTTTGCCCCTGCCACTCGACCGTGATCGTGTCGGGGGCGGTGGGGACGAAGGTGGTGCCGGGAGTGCCGTCGGGCACCACGCGGTCTTCGAGGGCTTCCATCCGGAGGGTGGTCGGGAGAATCCGGCGAGGAGAGGGCATGGACGAACCTCATGGAGCAGGAGGAAAAGAAACCTGCTGGCGGCGCGCGGACGCGCCCACACACGCCCAGCGCACGAGCGCGCCGCTGGGAATATGGCCTCAAAAGTTGATAGTGAATTTATGTATACTAAAATGCCGCGGCGTTCGATGTCGGTTGCGGCGTTGGCCCTGACGGTGATCGAATGGGCGAAATGTAAAGGTGTGGCGGGCGCGGTTCAAGCGCAAAATATGCCGAATCGGCGATTAGAGATAAGCGAGATTGTGACGAATAATTGCTCGCGCGTGCGATTTCATCGCCTCCGCGCTGAGCAGGCGCGCGACCGAACTCCATCCCGCCATTAGCCCGCGGGCGGCGCCGCGCTCCGCTCATCCTGGCACACTCACCGAATCTCAGCAGTTCAACAAACTCCTCTGGATCGCCGGTCGCGTTCATGGCATGAGGGCGCGCGTTTCACACGACAGACGGCCCGCGTCCTGTGATCCCTCCGCGGGGGCGGCCCGGGATCACCCGCGGTCGCGGGCACACGGGGGCGTGCGATGAGATCGGCTCTGTCCCGGCTGGCCCCGCTGGTCAGTCTCGGGTTCGTGGTCGCGCCCGGGTGTCAGTCCGCGAAGCCGCCGGAACCGCGCGGCTCGCAGCCACGGGCGGACCTTCAACCCGTGCAACTCGACTACGTCGACTCGGACGCCTTTGACCTGCTGTTCGAAACCAGTCTGCGCAACGGGCCGCCGGTGGTCGTGGTGCAGACCGATTACAGCAAGCCCGAGTGGGGGGCGCGGCTCAACGCGTGGATCGCAGCCTGGAACCTAGGGCGCGGGGGCACTGCCCGGGCGCGCGGGCAGATCCCGGGTACACCCACGGTAGTCGTGGACGGCGACAGCATCCGCGAGTTCCGACTACTGGTGGACGGGCTGATGGGCCGGGTCGAGGAGTCGGCGCGGACCGGCACCCGGTGGTGGGAGGAGCGGCACATGCGCGAGCGGCGCGTCGCCCTGTTGCGCCCCTATAACCTCCGGTTCCACCTCGACCCCGGCGGGCGCATCCAACTCGTCCTCTTCCACGAGGCGCACGCGGCGAAGTACGAGGGCACCGTCCGCGCGCTGTTCGACCCGGCCGGTAGTGAAGCGTTGGAGTGGGCGCCCGGTTACAGTTGCTCCCGGAGCAAACAGCGGGCGGCGAGTGCAACAGGCGCGGAGTGAGCATCAACCAAAGCCGAAGCGCGTCACGGAGAGGGTTCTCTCCGTGACGCGCTTCGGCTTTAAGCTCGTCGGCGGTTCAGCACACGCAGCAGGCGATCGGGGTGCCGCCCATCATCAGGCAGCAGGTGCAACCGGCCTTCATGCAGCCCATGACGCAGTCGCAGCACGCCTGGATCATGGCGCAGCACGCCGCTTCGCCGCTGGTGCAGGTGACGCAGCACCCGTTGGCGGTCATCTCGCACTTGCACATCGCCATCGTCATGTTGCAGCAGCACACGGTCATGCCGTTCATCGTGCAGCACACCGAGCACATGCCCCCGGCCATCATCGCGCACAGGTTCTGCATCATCGTGCACGCCGCCGGGTCGTCGCACTCGCACGTCATCTTCATCCCGCCGGCGCACTTCTCCACCTTCATCATGCACCGCGGCACCATCACCATGTTCGCGGTCGTGGGCATCGCGCTCGTGCCCATCGGCATCGCCGCCGAGCCCATCCCGGTCATCGCAGCGCGGTCCATCATCATTGCGGTGGTCATGTTTAGCTCCGTCTGAGGGACAAAGTTACGGTCGGCTTCCCTCCGTCCCGACCGCTCGATTTCAAGCAAATTACACCACTTCAGCTTCGAAACACGCAAAAGCGCATTACCGCAGTTGCTTTTCTCCGGCGCGAGGTTAGAATTCGAGTAGATACACTACTAAGTTAACTATGCTAGTGATCAATCGCTGACGAATTCCGACTGAGGACCACTCATGTCCGCGCACCGCTTCCTCGAACACTTCCCGCACGCCGCACCCGTGTCGCCCGTCATGATGGCGGCCCCTTCGTGTGCGTTCGTGCCGTGTCCGGTGTTCGCGGCGATGCCGGCGGGCCAGCAGGCTCACGTTCAAGCGATCTACCAACTCGCCGCGGAACGCACCCGCGAGCACCTCCGCCGTCGTCGCCCCTGGCCGCCTCTGTTCTCTGCAAACTGATGGCCGGCGACACATCCCACCTGACCGACCCGGCGAATCATTTGCCGGGTCGGTCAGGTGTTTTCGTTGATCGCAAATTACCCACGCCGGTGCCCCGGCGCCTACCAGCAAACCGGGGTTGCGCCCCACTCTGTCAGCATCACAACGGTAATGGGTGCGGTGAACGAAACGGCGGTGACTCTTGCCCAACGGCTTCGGAACACAGGAACCCGTAAGCGGCAAACACGAGCCCGACGTGGTGGTGCCAGCCGTGCCAGGTCCGGCCTTCGAAGTGATCCAACCCCAACGCGTTCCGCAGCCAATCGAACCGTAAGACCGCGCCAGCGACGACCCCAGCGGACTCGCTCCGGACTGACCCGCCGAGCGCCTGAAGCCCTTCCTGGAAACCAGGGTCTTCGAGGTATCCGGGCTCTCCGGTCACCGCCGGCACTTCCCCCTCGCCGCGCAACTCGTCGAGCAACCGCAGCGCGATCTCGGCTTTGGACGCGGGTTGCCGGGCGTCCACCGGGACCGCCGTGCCCGCACCGTGTTCGCGGAGCCACGCCGCCGGTAGGTAGAGCCGCGCCGTGAGCGGGAAGTACCCCGCCGGACCGACCTGAGTTACGAACACCCCCACTTGGCAATTGATCTTTTTGCCGAGCGTGCGGGCGAACTGCGGCTGCACCCCGACCGAGTGCCGACCCTTCTTGGCGAACGCACCGTCGTGAATCACCCACACCGCGCCCGAATCGGCTCGCACCGCGAGTGTGCGCCGGACCGCCGCGAATAGCCGCGTCGCGTCCCACGGGCTGTGACTGACGAAATGCTGGAGCGCTTGCGCTAGGTTCGCTTCGGTTGTGATGACCCGCCCGGCCGCGGCGGCGATCGACTCGACGTTTTTGCGCTCGGACGGTTCGAGCAACCCGCGGAGGTACGCGCGGAAGCGCAGGAACTGGTCGGCTCGCTGGAACGTCACGCGAAAGCGGGCCGCGTATTCCTCGAACCGGGTCTGCCACCCATCGCAAAGCGTGACACCGAACGCTGGACCGTTCGGATGCTCGAGTTCCTCGTCCTGTTGGGCCAAAATCGTGTCTCCACGGGCGGCGGGCGATCGGAGAGGAAGCAATCGCCCCGAATGATTTCTTAATTAATCGATTTAGTCGTGAATTGGAATCAAAAAGGCGACTCGGTCCCCCGGTTGGGCCGTCTCGCGAGCCCACTTCGTCAAGTTGCAGCCCAGCAACGGGTCAACATCACAGTAATGTCGCGTCTGTCGCAAGGTGTTTATCAGAAATGATTTGCGACAATTTATCTGGTGAGAGCGGTTTCTCGACGTGACGAAGTAGCCCACTGGAAGAAGACGAAGCGGCAGTTCCCGATTGAAATACATCATCGCGGTCATCATCTTAGTGCGATAGAAGGTGAGCCGCCCGTCTGGCTCAAGCGACTTCTTCTCGGAGGGATTCCATGACAGTCCGTGCCCGGCGTGGTTTCACGCTGATCGAGTTGCTGGTGGTGATCGCGATCATCGCGATTCTGATCGGGCTTCTCCTGCCCGCCGTTCAGAAGGTGCGCGAAGCGGCGGCGCGGCTTCAGTGCCAGAACAACCTCAAGCAGATCGGGCTGGCAGCGCACAACTTCCACGACAGCTACCAGTTCCTGCCGCCGGCGTTCATCGGGGACAACTCCGAGGCCCTTGATGGCTGGGCCACGTGGGGCGCGCTGCTGCTGCCGTACATCGAGCAAACCGCTCAGTACAACCTTTGGGACATCCGCTACCTTGCGTCCCAGCAACCGCTCGCCGCGGTGCAGACGCAGGTCAAGATTTACCTGTGCCCGTCGCGCCCCGCGCCCGTGCTGAGCGTGAGCGACTTCCGGCCCGAAGGCGCCGCGCTCACCGACTACGCGGCGAGTTTCGGCACCCACGCCGCGTACACGTCCTCCACGGGCGCGATCATCCCGAACCTGCCCTACGTCGCGACCGACTCCGGCGGCCGTGTGTACGTCACCAAGTGGTCGAGCCAGACCAGCTTCGGCAGCGTCACGGACGGCGCCAGCAACACCACGATGTTCGGCGAAAAGTCGATCCGCCCGAACTCGCTGCGCGGCAAGAACGAGGACCGCAGCGTGTTCGGCGGGAACCGCAACAACATCCGCCGCATGATGGGCACGAGCAGCGTGAACGGCGACGTGCGCCCGCTGCTGCCGCCCGACAACCAGAACCTCCCGTTTGCGAACAGCAGCTTCGGCGGCCCGCACCCGGGCGTCACCAACTTCGTGTTCGTGGACGGCAGCGTCCGCTCGCTGCGGATCAGCACCCCGGTGAATGTGCTGACCGCGCTGGTCACGCGGGCCGGCGGTGAAGTGGTGTCGAACGATTACTAGCCGCGAGGGGACGACGATGAGCACACACACACGACTCGCTCGCGCGCTCGCCCTGGCACTGGTTCCGTCCCTCGCCGCGGGCTGCACGCGGGGCGAGGGCGGGCACCCGACGGCGGGGCAGGTGGTCTGGTCCGGCGGTCAACTCGGCGGCCACTTCGTCGAGGTGACGCAGGTCGACGACCTGAGCGTGCGCGGGTTCGGAACGATCGGCCCGGACGGGCGCTTCTCGCTGGAGCGGCTCGTGGGCGGCAAAACGGTGCCGGGGCTGCCGCCGGGCGAGTACCAGGCGCGGCTGATCCTGACCGACGAGGGCGACGGGCAAGCGAAGAAGCCGAACGTGCCCGCCCGCTACCTGGACCAGAAGACCGCCGGCTGGCGGGTCACGGTGCCCGCACCCGGGGACGTGACGCTGACCGTGGCCCCGAAATGACGAGCCACGCGGTTCGCCCCGCCCCGGATCGGGTGGCGAGGGGAGAGGCGCTGCCCGGCCCGCCGGTTTCGGACGGGCGAGGGGTCGTGTGAGAGCGGCCCCACGCGGGCGGGTGCGAACCGCGTCAGTGACTATCGAACACCGAGGAAACAATACCGTGAACCGGTTCCGACTGATCCCACTCGCGCTGCTGGCGCTGGCGTTTTCGGCCACCGCCCGCGCCGCGGACCCGGACGCCGCGAAGGTGGAGTTCTTCGAGAAGAAGGTGCGCCCGATCCTGGCGGGGCACTGTTACGGGTGCCACTCGGCCGACACAAAGCCGGCCGGCGGGCTGCGGGTGGACGACCGCAACGGGCTGCTGTCCGGCGGCAACACCGGCCCGTCCGTCGTGCCCGGCGCGCCCGAGAAGAGCCTGCTCATCACCCGCGTCACCACCAAGAACGAGAAGCGGCGCATGCCCAGCGAGGGCGAAGCGCTGTCCGAGGAGCAGGTGGGGGTGCTGCGCCAGTGGATCAAGGACGGCGCCGCGTGGCCGGCGGTCCGGGTGCCGGCCTCGCTGGGGCAGGCGAAACCCGAGTACGAGAAGCTCAAGAAGGAGCACTGGGCGTTCCGACCGCTCGCCGAGCCCACAGCACCCGCAGTCAAAGACGCGGCGTGGGCACGGGGCGCCGTGGACCGGTTCATCCTCGCCGCCCTCGAGGCGAAGGGGCTGAAGCCGGTCGGCGACGCGGACAAGGTGGCGCTGCTCCGGCGCGTGACGTTCGACCTCACCGGGCTGCCGCCCGCGCCGGCCGAGATCGACACGTTCCTGAAAGACGAATCGCCCACGGCGTTCGAGAAGGTGGTGGACCGCCTTCTGGCGTCGCCCCAGTTCGGCGAGCGGTGGGGGCGGCACTGGCTGGATGTGGCCCGGTACGGCGAGAGCACCGGCCCGAGCCGCAACATCCCGTACCCGCACGCGTGGCGGTACCGCGACTACGTGATCGACGCGGTGAACGCCGACGTGCCGTTCGACCGGTTCGTCCGGGAGCAGGTCGCCGGCGACCTGCTCCCGGCAAAGGACGACGCCGAGCGGAACCGGCTGCTCACCGCGACCGGGTTCCTGGCGCTGGGCGTGAAGGACGTGAACCAGCGGTTCAAGGTCCGGTTCGTGATGGACAACGTGGACGAGCAGATCGACGCCGTGACGCGCTCGGTGCTCGGGCTCACGGTGAGCTGCGCGCGGTGCCACGACCACAAGTTCGACCCGGTGCCGATGGTCGATTACTACGCGCTGGCCGGCATCTTCACCAGCACCGAGAACGCGGCCGGGCTGCGCAACCAGATGGGCGGCGCCGGACTGGCGTACTACGTGCCGGCGAACCTCGTGCGGCTGACCGGTGACCTGCCGCCGGCGGACCCGGAGAAGGTCGCCAAACTGACCGCCGAAGTGGCGGAGGCGAAGAAGGCGTGGGACGCGATCCGCGGCACCCCCGAGGGTCTCAAACCGGCCCCGAACGGCCAGCCCACCCAGCGCCCGTACCGGCTGAAGTATGAGGCACTCCAGGGCGAGTTGAACGCGCTCACCGACCCGGCGGCACGCGGACTTGCGGCGCACGGCGCACGGGACGCGACAACAGTTGCCGACACCGAGCTGCGCGTCCGCGGCGAGGCGGAAAAGCTCGGGCCGGTCGTGCCGCGCGGGTTCCTGACGGCGCTCGAGGTGCCCGGGGCGGCGAAGGTGAACCCGAAGCAGAGCGGGCGCCTGGAACTGGCCCAGTGGCTCACCAGTTCGAGTAACCCGCTGGCCCCGCGGGTGGCGGTGAACCGCGTGTGGCAGCACCTGTTCGGGACCGGGCTTGTGAACACCGTTGACAACTTCGGGGTGACCGGGGCGGCCCCTTCGCACCCCGAACTGCTCGACCACCTCGCCCGGCAGTTCATCGCGGACGGGTGGAGCACGAAGAAGCTGGTGCGGCACTTGGTCCTGAGCCGGACGTATCGGCTCAGCTCGGATGCGACCGCGGCGCACCGGGCCGCGGACCCCGATAACCGGCTGCTGTGGCGCCACGCTCCTCGGCGGCTGAGCGCCGAGGAGTTGCGTGACGCGGCGCTGACTGCGGCCGGCGCCCTGGACCCGAAGCGCCCGGATGGGTCGCCCGCGACCGCACTGCGGATGGTCGAGATGCGGGACAACGGCCCCGAGTCCAACGCGATCCACGAGAAGGCCGACGCCGCGACCTACCGGAGTGTGTACCTGCCGCTCTTGCGCGGTGTGACGCCGCACGCGCTGGAGGCGTTCGACCCGGTGGACCAGACACTGGTCAGCGGCACCCGCGACACCACCACCGTGCCCGCCCAGGCGCTGTTCCTGCTCAACTCCCCCTTCGTGCGCAAGCAGGCCCTGGTGTTCGCCGAGCGGCTCCTCAAGGACCGCGACGCGGCCGACGCCGACCGCGTTCGCGCGGCGTACCGGTTGAGCGTCGGCCGCGAGCCGACCGACGCGGAGGTCGACCGGGCGCGGGCGTTCGTGGGGGCTTACGAGTCCGAGTACCGCAAGAACCCGCCGAAGGTGGTCAAGGCGCCGGCTCCGAAAAAGGGGCCGGAAGCGAAGAAGGTCGATGACCCGGCCCAGGACCCGGACCAGATCGATCAGACCAGCGAGACCGTCACCGAGGACGTGGTTCAGGCGAAGGACCCGCGCACCGCCGCCTGGATGGCGTTCACACAAGCGCTCCTCGCCAGCGCCGAGTTCCGCTACGTGAAGTGATCCGGCCCCACCGGTCCCGGATGTCCGGGGCCGGCGCCAAACACTCAACACCAAACACCACATATACCCATGCACCAGTTCCCGTCCGTGTCACGCCGCAGCCTGTTGAAATCTGCCAGCGCCGGGTTCGGCTATCTCGCGCTCGCCGGGATCTTGGGCGAACAAGCTCGTGCCGCAGAGAAAAAAGCCCCCAAACCTCTCGGGCCGAAGGCACCGCACTTCCCGGCCAAGGCGAAGCGGCTCATCTTCGTTCACATGAACGGGGCGATGTCGCACCACGACACGTTCGACTACAAGCCGCAACTGGTGAAGGACAACGGCAAACCGGGGCCGGGGGGCGGGGTGCTCACCGCGTCCAAGTTCAAGTGGCAGCAATACGGGGGCACCGGGTCGTGGTTCTCGGAACTGCTGCCCAACCTCGCCAAGCACGCGGACAAAATGACGTGGCTCCGCGGGCTCCACACCGACACCCCGGCGCACCCGCAGGCGGTGGTGCAGTTGCACACCGGCAGCGCGAACGCGGCCCTCACCCGGCCCAGCTTGGGCGCGTGGCTGCTGTACGGGCTGGGCACCGAGAACCAGGACCTGCCCGGGTACGTGACCGTCAACCCGCCGCCCAACTTCGGCGGCGCGGTGAACTACGGCAGCGCGTTCCTGCCGGCCCACTTCCAGGGCACCCGGCTCACCGACCGGGGGCACCTGCCGAACCTCCGCGCCACCGCCGCGAGCGACTTGCAGCGCAAGCAACTGGACCTGATCCAGGGGATGAACCGCGACCTCGCCGCCGGCCCCGGGGCGCCGGACGCGGTGGACGGGGTGATCGAGTCGTTCGAGCTGGCGTTCCAGATGCAGGGGAAGGTGCCGGAACTGCTGGACATCTCGAAGGAGCCCAAGAAGGTTCTTGAGGCCTACGGGGTGACGGACGGGCCGGCGGGGGCGTTCGCGCGGCAGTGCGTGATGGCCCGCCGCTTGAGCGAGGCGGGGGTGCGGTTCGTGGAGATCTGCCAGCCCGGGTGGGACCACCACAACAACCTGCACAAGGGGCTCATCGACCGGTGCGGGTCGATCGACCGGCCGACCGCGGCGCTGCTCGCGGACCTCGGCGCGCGGGGGCTGCTGGACGACACGCTGGTGCTGTTCGGTAGCGAGTTCGGCCGGCTCCCCACGTCCCAGGGGCCGGACGGGCGGGACCACAACATCACCGGGTACCCGATGTTCCTCGCCGGCGCAGGGGTGAAGCCGGGCGTCACCTACGGCGCCACCGACGAGTACGGGATCAAGGCGGTGGAGGGCCGGATGCACACCACCGACCTGCACGCCACGCTGCTCGCGCTGATGGGCCTGGACCACGAGAAGCTGACCTACAAGTACGCCGGCCGCGACTTCCGCTTAACCGACGTCAAGGGCAACGTGGTCAAAGAGATCTTCGCCTGATTCACGCACCCGGGACGCGCTCGCTTACTCGCGGGCGCGCCTCAAGGTATCGAACGAATGCCAGGAGCTATCAACTGGTTCGTTTCTTGCGGCCAGCACCTGCCGCCATGTGCCGAATCTGATCACCGAGGATACCGTTGCCACGAACAAGCCCCGCGCCAGCCGCTTCGGTTGCTTACCATGAACCGAAGTACCACGCCGGCCAGACCGGTAGAAGCGAGATCACCGCAAACGCGACCAGGGCGAATCGAAGTGTGTGCCGTCGGGCCGATCACCTCTCGACATCAAAACGCCTCCGCTCGCCGCGCTTCTGATGATCAGTTCGGGCCGACCGGAATGCTCCCGATGGCGGGCGGGATGACGTATGATGTCGAAGGCACCGGCCCCGGTACGAGCGTCGGCGGCGCCTGTTGCCCGTCGCCACCCAGCCCGTCGATCCGCTCCTTCTGACTCTGGGCCTTCCGGTGCAATACCTTCAGGTACGCCCGCTCCTTCTTCTCGATCTCCGCCTTCTGCTCACGGAACCCGTCTACCGCCTCGATGAGCTGGTCGATGGTGAGGTCTTCGGGCTTTGCCGGGACGGTCTGCTGTCGGGGGAACGTTGCCGCCGTCAGGAGCGGGTCTTGGTTCGGGATTGGGGGCACGCTCCTTTGCGGTGCCGTCGGCACGTCGGTGGGCGGTATCACCTGTTGCTTCAGCACTGACGGCCCGCTCACGGGATGCGTATTCTGCTGGGCGATGGTCGCCCCGACCACGGCCAGAAGGGCTGCTCCCACAACAAGCACGTAACGGGTCTTCATGTCGGCCTCCGTACCGAGGGGAATCCGCCAGAGCGTAAACCGCCGGGCAACTTCGGTGCAAGACCGACCTACAAACAAACAAAACCGCGACACAGGTTCGCGGATTCAACTCGAAACACGCGAACGGTTCAACGCTCCTCCTCCGAAGTGCGTCGCTAACGCCCCCAGCGTCTTGAAGAGCAGTGGCGGGGATCGAAAGGTGGCCCACGGCACACACTGCATATGCGCGGCGCATGAGGCGGGTGGTGCCAGCGGCCGGGCAACCGACCGGCGCGTTCAAACTACTGATGTCGGCTACGATTTGCCCAGCACCAAATCCAGCGCCCAGCACCCCCGGACGTGCGGCCCCTTGCCGCGCAGGTGGTTCAAAAGTTCGTCGCTGTCGCAGCCGGCGTCCTGAAGGGCGTCCGCCAGAATCGGAAGGCGGTCGAAGGCCCTCTCGGCGTAAATGCCTTCGGCCAGAGCGATGACGGTACCGGTACACCATGTGATGTCGAAAGCGGTGGGCCGGAACGGGTTGCCGAAGATGCAGCGGAACAGGTCGGCTTGGGTGCCATGCGGGGGCGTTCTTGGTGCCCACGCTTCTTCCGCCTGCCGTGCGAAGAAAATCGCTCCGGTGATGTCATCGACATCCAGCGGGTGGTTGGCGACCGCTGCGATCCCGCGCGTGATCTGCATGGACGCGCTTTCCTCAGCAGACCCCTCGGGGCCAGAACCGAAGCCCTCTACCTGTGCTCGGATTCCGGCCAGCGCCCGATCGAATTCCTGGCGCGAGAGTTGTCCGTCAGAGAACTGTTCGGAGGCGGTGATGGCTTGGCGCCAGTCCGGGGCGAATAGCGATTCTTTCAGCCGCCGGAATACACCGCAGCCGAGCAACCGGAGCTTTCTTTGACGAGTCACGTCCAGTGCGGTGAGCATGGGCAATGCGTCACTCGTGGCGAGCCATTGGGCTTCTGTCATGGTGGCTTTAGGCTCGCCGCAGGGCGCATCCGCAACAGGCCCGCACCACAGCCTGGCGACTGGGCGGCCTTCTGTATAGGAGTTAGTGATACGCGTGCCCGGTCGTCGTGGCGCCGTTTCTAACGGGCCGCGACCCCTCGGAGCGGTGCCACGTCCTCCCATTACCGGCCCGTCGGAAAGGCGCCGGCGCGGATTCATGTGTGAGGGTCCGCGTGCCGCCGCCGGGTCGGCCGCCGTTCGCCACTCCGCCTCCGTCATCGCTCCGCCCCCGGACACGGTTTCGGGTCACGCCTTACGGGCCTTCAGCAGTAGGCGGCCGAGCACCGGGTCGCGGTTCGTGAACGGCCCCTCGGCGGTGTCCCGCGCCAGGCACCGGGCGTACATCTCGAATCGCCCGTCTAACTCGTCGGCGTGGTGCAGGATGAGCACCTCTGGAATGCACGGCGGGCGCGACGTGCCCCACTCCGGTGCCCGCGGGTGCGCGACCACGCAGTGCAGCAGCAGGTCGAGCAACTCCGGGTCCAGGTCCGGCACGCCCGCGGCGGCCGTGCGGATCATCTCGTAGCCGAGGAACACGTGGCCCAACAGCTCGCCCGGCACGCTGGGGCGCCCCGGCTGCCCGGGGGGCATGTCCACCCCGCGCACCCGGCCGATGTCGTGCAGCGCCGCCGCCGCCACCACCAGCCCGCGGTTCAGCGGCGGGTTCAGCTCGGGGAACCGGGTCGCGAACTGGTCCGCGAGCCACGCGCACGAGCGGGCCACCGCGAGCGTGTGCTCGAGCCACCCCCCGGCGAAGGGGTAGAAGTGCCGGGTGGAGGCCGGGACCGCCTTCAGCCCCGCGGCGTTGGCGTCCAGCAGCGCGAGCACCAGCGCCCGCAGCGGGGCGTCCGCGACCTCGGCCCGCACCAGCGCCGTCAGGTCGGCGAACATCTCCTCGGAGTCGAACCGCGACCGCTCCACGAAGTCCAGTTCACTGAACCCGTCGGCCCGGTCGGCCTCGTTGACTGGGCGCATCCGCTCGATATCGAGCTGCGGGCCGTACTTCTCGTGCTCGGTGTAAGTGGCCCGCACCTTGAAGAACTGCCCCGCCTGCCAGTCCAGGGCGTCGGCGAACAGGGGCGAGTCCTCCCAGATCGGCACCGACCCGACGGTGCGTCGGGCGTCGCGGTACTTGCACGCGATGTACGGCTTCCCCTGCTGGGTGGTGCCGCGGCTCTTCTCGGCGAGTTGCACGAAGCAGTCGACGAAGTGGCCCGGTTGCAGGTCCGACAGTTTCGCCAGCATCGGCTTCTTGGCTTTAGACACGGCGCGCCTCGGGGTCTCGGTGGCGGAACCGGCATCCTACCGCGAAACAGGGGCGAACGCGACGCATAGGCGGACGCCCTCAAATCAAAAGCGGTGCGGCACCATTTGTTAACTGTCATTGTGACCCAGGCGATGCTCTGGGTTTGCAAGGGGAAAAGACGAAACGGACCCTGGGGCTTGAGCGGCGAGTGCTCGCAAGCGTGTCACACGGAATGGCACGCTTGCGAGCACTTGCCGCTCGAGCGCACTCGTCTGACGCACTTCTCTTCGGCTTAAAAAGTGAAAAAAGTGTCGTGAACGGACACATTGCTCCTTGACGGCGCATCTTGCCCGGTTTTACAGTGAAAGTGTGACAGAACGTGCGCAGACGGCCCTCGCAACTCTGACACAATTTTTCATCGCTCCCGCGATTTATCGTTCGCCCACGAGGTGTTTAGTCTAGGGCCGCACACGCTGGAAGTGCGTGGTGGTTCGCCGTTATGTGCCGGGGAGTAAGGTTTGGTGCTTCGCACCGACCGGTTTTCACCCACGGAAAGATAAACACCAATGCTCGTGCTGTCTAGGAAAAAAAACGAGTCGATTGTCATCAACAACGACATCGTCATCACGGTGGTGGAGATCCGCGGGGACAAGGTGCGGCTCGGCATCGCGGCCCCGAAAGACGTGCCGGTTCACCGGCAGGAAGTGTACGACGCGATCCACGGGGCCAAGACCCCGGCGGTGACGAACGGCGGCCAGCCGGACGAGACCGACGGCACCGGCTGAACACCTTTCGCCCACCTCACGCGCGCCCGCTCACGTTCTGTGAAGCGGCCCACCTCAACATTGATTCCGAGTCACACCGAATCAAGCCGCCGCGGACCGGGCACGGCCCGTTCGCCCGGTCGTGCCCTTGCGCCCACGCGGCCGGGCCGGGTCACTTCAGCTTCGTGAACTTGATGTCCGTGAACTCGACCTTCATCGGCGGCCCGGCGTGCGCCTGGAACGCGATGATCCCGTCCTTTGGCGCCGGGTTCTTGCCCTTGTTGTCCGGAAACTCCTCATCGACGGTGACCTCGCCGTTGAGCGTCACGGTCACGTGGTTCCCCTTCACCACGATCTTGTAGTCGTTCACCTCGGCCGGCTTGGCCGCGTCCTTCTTCGGCTTCAGCAGGTACCCGCCGACGCCCTCGCCGTACAGCCCGCCGAAGTACCCCTTGCCGATGTCCACCTGCGGCCCGCGGACGCGGAACGACTGCTTGTCCCCCTCCTTGTCGAACCGCTCGCTGCGGACCTGGAACCCGCTGTTGCCGACCGCGTTCACCAGCCGCACCTTGCACGTCAGCTCGAAGTCGCCGTACTTCGCCTTGGAGCAGAGGAACGTGTTGTACTTGGGGTCCTCCTTGGTCTCGCCGGTCACGCTCTTGGCCTTGGCGTCGACCTTCCAGATGTCGGCGCGGCCCTCCCAGTTGTCCGGGTTGAGGAACTCGGAGGTGTCGTCGGCCCGGACGGCGGGCGCGACGAAGAGGGCCGCCGCGACCAGGGCGCTGGCGCGGGAGAGGTTCGGGAGGCGCATCGTCACGTGCTCCAAACTGTAAGGGGGAACGTCCCGGCGGGTAATCGATGGCGGGACGGTGACATGGTTACGCCGCGCGCGGGCGAACGCAAGAGGCAACCGCGCCGCGTTGCCGCCCCGCGGCCGTCAGCCTACGCTCAACCCTGTCCCGCCCGCCCCGCGCCACCGAACCGCATGCGCGCTGCCACGGGGGCCACCGCCCCCGCTCCCCAAGGAGTTGTCCGTGTCGTTACCCGCTCCCGGCGCCGACGGGTTGCCGTCGCTGTCGCCCGTCACCCGCTGGCTCGTATTGGCGGTCGCCGCCATCGGGTTCCTGTTCGATACCTACGAACTGCTCATGCTCCCGTTGATCGGGGCGCCGGCCATTGCCGAGCTGTTGGGGGTGCCGCCGAACAACCCGCAGGTGCGCGAGTGGCTCGGGTACATCCTGTGGGCGGCGGCCGTGTGCGGGGGCGTGTTCGGTCTCGCCGGCGGGCTCCTGATCGACCGGTTCGGCCGCAAGCGGATCATGATCCTCAGCATCCTGCTGTACTCGTTCTCGCCGGTCGCGGCTGCGTTCAGCACCAGCGTGTGGATGTTCGCACTGTTCCGCTGCACCACGTTCATCGGCGTGTGCGTCGAGTTCGTGGCCGCGATCACCTGGCTCGCGGAGCTGTTCGAGGACAAGCGCACCCGCGAACTCGCGATCGGGTGGACGCAGGCGTTCGCGTCGGTGGGCGGGCTGGTGGTGACGGGCGCGAACACGCTGGCCCGGACCTACGCGGACCGGCTCCCGGCGATCCCGGTGCCGGAGCCGTTCGACTCGCACGCGTTCTGGCGGTACACGCTGCTCACCGGGCTGGTGCCGGGGGTGCTCATCCTGCTTCTGATGCCGTTCGTGCCCGAGAGCCGGGTGTGGCTCGCGCGCAAGCGGGCCGGCACCCTGCGGCGGCCGCGGTTCGCCGAGCTGTTCAGCCCCGAGCTGCGCCGCGTGACGCTGGTCAGCACCGCGCTGTCCGCGTGCGCGTACGCCGCCGCGTTCGGCGCGCTGCAACTGACCCCAACTCAGGTCGTTCCGGGGCTGCCGTCGCTCGTGGAGCAGCAGAAGCAGTTGAAACCGCTCCGCGAAGAGGCCACCGAACTGAACAGCCAGCTCAACGAAACCCAAGCGAAGCTGCGGGCGCAGTTCGCGTCGGTTGCGGGCCTGGAGGACGTGGTTAACGCGCGGTCGGTGGCGCAGCGCGACCTGCGCAAGGCCCGCGAGCGGATCGAAGCCGCGAAGAAGGCCGAGCAACAGCCGCCGGCCGACGCCGAACCGCAGGTCCAGGCCGCGCAGGCGAAACTGAAGGAGCTGACCGGCCGGCTGAACGAGGTCACAAAGGAGCACACCGAGGCCCGGCAACTGGTGCTCGACCGTGAGGCCACGCTCCAAAAGCTCGGGGCGAACCGCGGCAAGCAAGCGGAGCCGGACCAGCAGATCCGCGACAAGGGCGACCTGATGCAGTTCTGGCAGGAGATGGGCGGGCTCGTGGGCCGCATCCTGCTGGCGGCGCTGCTGGTCGTCATACTCAACCGACGGGTGCTGCTGCGGGTGTTCCAGGTACCCGGGTTGGTTGCGTTCCCGCTGACGTACTATTTCCTGTTCCGCGACCAGCCGGACCTGTTCGCGTTCGGGGTGTTCGTGTGCGGGCTGTGTACGGTGTCGCAGTTCAGCTACCTGGGGGAGTACCTGCCGAAGGCGTTCCCGGTTCACCTGCGCGGCACCGGCGGCAGCTTCGCGACGAACGTGGGCGGGCGTATGGTGGGCACGTCGGCGTCGTTCGTGACAACGAGCCTGGTGGCCCCGCTGGTGACCGGCGGCACGTTCGTGCAGGTGGCGACCGGGGCGGCGATTGTGGGCACCGTGGTATATCTGCTCGGAGTTCTGCTCTCCTTCGCGCTGCCGACCCCGAAGGAAGAGGGGCACGTGTCGCCATCTCAGCCGGGAGCCGCCGCACCTGAGAAGAGCGTGTGAGCTGAACGGCCCCGTTCGTGCCCGCAACCAGCAGGCGCGAACGGGGCCGTTCTTACGCCGCGGCCGGCTCCTCATCACCACTGCCACCGGGCAGATCGGGCACGAGCAGCGAGTACACGCACGGCACCACGAACAGCGTCGTGAACAGCCCCGCCACCAGCCCGCCGAGCACCGCCCGGCCCAGCGGCACGTTCGCCTCGCTTCCTTTCGCCAGCCCGAGGGCCATCGGAATCAGCGCGAAGAACGTTGCCATCGCGGTCATCACCACCGGGCGCACCCGGATCGCCCCGGCCCGCTTGATCGCCTCGTTCGCGGTCAGCCCTTCGGCCTTTTGCAGGTTGATCGCGAAGTCGGTCAGCAGCACCGTGTTCGACACCACGATGCCCACCATGAAGATCACCCCCAGCAGCGACTGGATGTTCAGGGCGGTGCCGGTCACGAACAGCACCAGCACCACCCCGATCACCCCGACCGGCACGGCGGACAGCACCACCACCGGGATGACGTAGGACCGGAACAGCGCGACCAGCAGGAAGTAGATCAGCACCACCGCGGCGCCCATCCCCATCGCTTGGTACTTGAACGTGGTCTGCATCTTCTCGTACTCGCCGGAGAGCGTTACCTTCGCCCCCTCCATCGGCTTCGGCTCTTGCTCGTCCGGGTCGAACGGGGTCCACCCACCCGCTTTTCGCTCTTTACCGAACTTCGCCACCACCTTGTTTACGTCCTCCGCGACGTGCCCGAGGTCGCGGCCCGCGACGCCCATCGTCAGGTCGATCGTCGGCTGTAGGTTCGTGTGAACGATCTCCGACGGCGACCGGGTGGGGCGGATCGTCGCGATCGTGCGCAGGCTCACCGACTTCTTCTGCGTCGGGCTGGTGATGGGGATGTCGAGCAGCGTTTCCAGCGAGGTCACGTCGCCCTCGGGGTACTGCACGCCGACGTAGTACTGGTTGTGGCTCACCGGGTCGAACCAGAAGTTCTTCTTGTTGAACTGCACGCTGGAGTTGAACGCGGCGACCACGTTCTTCATCACCTCCGACTGGTTCAGCCCGAGCGACGCGGCCTTGGTGCGGTCCACCTCGATCACGTACCCGGGGTAGTTGAGCCGCTGTACGATCCGCGCGTCCACGACGCCGTCCACGGCGCGCACCTCGGCCAGGATCTTCTCCGCCACCCGGCGGTTCTTTTCCAGGTTCTTGCCGGTCACCTTCACGTTCAGCGGGGTGGACTTCCCTTCGTTCATCGCGGACCGGATCAGCCCGCCCGAGTCGAACGCGAACTCCAGGTTCACCCGCGAGAACGGCACCACCCCGTCCGGCAGTTCCTGCGCCGCCGTCTTGCGCGTATAGGTTTCTTGCAGCAACCGCTCGAACTCCGGGTCGGTCGCGAGCCCGCCCCGCAGCGCCGCCACGCACTGCTGCGCCGACTTCACCCGGTCGGGCTTGAGCTGCACCTTCACGACCGCGTCCATCGGCCCGCTGTTGGGGGTGAACGCCGCGGACCAGTCGGCCGTGAGGCCCAACTCGCTGATGACCAGCTCGAGGTCGTCGCCGGTGACCTGCTTCACGTACTTCTCGACGGCCTCGACGTAGCCCTCGGTCACCTCAATGCGGGTGCCGGAGCCGGCGCGGACGTACACCTCGAACGACCCCGCGTCCACCTCGGGGAAGAACTCCTGGCGCAGGTGCGGGCCGATCAGGACCACGACCGCGGCCAAAAGTGCGAACGCGCCACCGATGACGAGCACGCGCGCCTGGAGCACCGCCGTCAGGAGCGTGGCGTACCCTTTGAAAACACCATCAAGGAACGATTCCCATTTCTCGAACAGGAGCCCCCAGGGACCGCGGGCGGGCGGCGTCTCGTGCTCGTTCTTGTGCTGGTAGTCGGTCTCGTGCGTTTCGACCGGGCCGGGGTGCGGGTGGTGCCGCATCCACGCCGCGCAGCGGGTCGGGACGAAGGTCATGGACACCAGGTACGCGACCACCATCGCGAACGCGACGGCCAGGAACATCGGTTTGAAGAGGAACGGCCCGAGGCCCGGGATCAGGGCCAGCGGGAGCAGCACGAGCAGGGTGCAGAGCGTGGCCGCGAGCGCCGGCAGCGCCACCTCGCTGGCGCCGAGGAACGCCGCCTCCTTCGGCTTGGCCCCGAGGCCGAGGTGCCGGTGCGTGTTCTCCAGCACCACAATGGCGTTGTCTACCAGCGGTCCGATGGCGAGCGCGAGGCCGGCGAGCGTCATCACGTTGATGGTCTGCGTCGCCCCGAACAGGCACGCTACCGCCCCCAGCACCGCCACCGGCACCGTGAGCACGGCGATGACGGTCATGCGCCACTCGCCCAGGAACAGGAGGATGACGAGCGAGCACAGGACGGCCCCGAGCACGCCCTCTTCGGCGAGGCTGTGAATGGCGCTCTGAACGTACACCGACTGGTCCATCACCAACTTCAGGTCCACGTCGGGCGTCGTGAGCCGGTCCTTCATCTCCGGCAGGTCGCCGCGCAGGTTGTTGACCACGCCAAGGGTGCTCGCGCCCTGCTGCCGGTACACCGGGATGTACACCTGCCGGCGCCCGTCCACGCGGACGATGTTGGTCTGGATGATGTTGCTGTCGCGTGGCTGGGCCACGTCGCGCAGGAACACCATCTGGCCGTCCCGCCCGGCCCGGATGGGCACGTCGCCCATGCGGTCGATGAGGTCGTACATGGAGTTCGAGTCGAGGGCGTAGTCCACGCCGCCGAACTTCGCGCCGCCGGTCGAGAGGAACACGTTCGAGCGGTCAAGGGCGTCCATCACGTCCAGCGGCGAGAGCCCGCGGGCCTGGATCGCCTGCCGGTCCAGGTACGCCAGCACGGTGCGCACCTTCCCGCCGTACACCACCGGCGCGTTCGCGCCCGGCGCGGACATGATCATGCTCCGCACCTGGTACCGGGCCGTGTCGAACAGCACCGACTCGCCCTGCGTCTTGCTGTTGAGCGCGACGATCGCGACCGGGGTGGACGAGGTCGGGTCGTAGGGCAGCACGACGGGCGGCAGGGTGCCGGGCGGCAGGTTCGGGATGGCGGCCGTCGAGAGCGAGTTCACCTGCGTGAGCGCCGCGCTCGGGTCGGTGTCGTCGGAGTAGTAGTTGCGGATGATGCTGGCGCCGACGATGGACCGCGACTCCTGGCGCCGGGTGCCGGCCGCCTGCCCCACCCACCGCTCGGTGCGGGCGGTGATGCCGGACTCGACGTTGGTGGCCGACATGCCGCCGTAGAACGTGAGCACCTGCACCGCGGGGGCCTTGTACACCGGGAGGATGTCTGCCGGGATGCTGCCGAGCGCCGCCCCGCCGCCGATGGCGATGGTGAGCATCAGCACGGTGATCGCGCGCGGGTTGCCGAGCGAGAACCGGATCAGTGGGTTCATCGGGTCCGTGTGGGGCGAGTGGTGCGTGCGAGGCAAGGCGAGCGGCGGGCGTGAGCCCGCCGAGTGCGCGTCAACGGGCGCCGAGCCCGGCGGGCGTCAACGGGCGTGAGCCCGCCGAGTGCGCGCCAACGGGTGTGAGCCCGGCGGGCGCGTCAGTGCCCGGCGACCGGGCCGGCGGCCCCAGCGACTGCGACCGCGGTGCCGTCCTCGACCGCGCCACTCGCGCGGAGCACGACCTGGTCCGCGGCGGACAGCCCGGCCGCGACCTCGATCTCCACGCCGTTGTCCGCGCCCAGGGTTACCGGCAGCGTGGCCACGTGGTCGCCGCGGACGACGCGGACGGCGCCGTGGTTCGTGCCGGAGCGGCTCACCACCGCCGCGGTCGGGACGCGGACTGCGGACGCGGCCCCGGTTTGGAGCTTCAGCGTGACCCGGCCGTACATCCCGCGGCGCAACCGCCCGTCCGGGTTCGGGACGTCGATCTCCGTGCGCATGGTGCGGGTCGCCGTGTCCTCGGACTCGGCGCACCGCGACACCCCGCGGGTGTCGAACACCTGTCCGCCGAGGGCGTCGATCACCAGCACCGCGGGGTCCCCGGTGTTGACCAGCGGCACGTCGCGGTCGGGCACCTGGACGACGACCGTCATGAGGTCGGTGCGCTCGACCGACAGGAGCGGGATCGCCCCCCCCTGGTCCGCGGACCGGATGAAGTCGCCGACCTGGAACGAGCGCCGGGTGACGACGCCGGTGTACGGCGACCGGATCGTGGTGTAGTTGAGGAGCACCTCGGCGCGCCCCAACTCCGCCTGGGCTACACCGACCTCGGCCTTCGCCTGTTCCAGGTCGGCTTTGGCCTGTGTGATCTTGGCGCGGGCGGTCGCGGCGCGCTCGGTGGCGGCGTTGACCGACTCCTTCGCCTCGTTCTCGGCTTCCTGGGCGGAGAGGAAGAAGTCCTCTTGCTCGTCCACCACGCGCGGCTCGATGGCCTGTTGCTTGGCGAGGTCCTTGTACCGCGTGAGCTGCTTCTCGCGGTACTGCCGGTACGAGCCCTTCGCGCGGACCATCGACTTCGCCAGCGCGACCGATGCGTCGGCCGACTTGGCTTCCGACTCGGCCGCCAGGACGTGTGCTTCTACCTGCCGCACCTTCGCCTCGGCGGCGTTGAGCCGGGCGCGGTCGCGCTCCACCTGCTTCTCCTGCTCGGGCACCGCGATCCGGGCGAGCACGTCGCCCTTCTGGACCCGGCTGCCGATGTTGACCGTTTGTTCCGCGAGGAACCCCGACACCTTGGAGTACAAATCGGCCGACTGGAACGGCTCGACGGTGCCGGGTTGCACGCACACCCGATCGATTCCGCCGGCGCGCGGGTGGATCACTTCGACGGTCACCGCGGGCTTCGCGACGCCCGCGGTCGGTCCCTCACCGGCCGACAGCGGCTTGGCGCGGGTGGCGAACCAGACGCCGGCCCCACCTCCTGCCGCGGCGAGCGCGAGCAGCACGAGACGCGAGCGACGAAACAGCGACGAGGGTTGTACGCTCATGGCGGCATTCCGGGAAAGTGCGCGAGTATCAAAGGGTGGGGCGCACAGCAACGGGCGTGCCGTGAGGTCGAAAGGCCGAAATCACTGAAGATTCGTGCGCGATCCGCACGAGCGAGAACGGACCGGCGGCAAGCGTTTCACCGTGGCGGGGAATATTTCGCCGTTTGGAGCGTGGCCCCGCGCACCGAGGATGCAGACGTTGTTAGGCCGGGGATGTTCGTAACATTTGGGAACGAGCCGCGACGGCCGGAGCAGGATACGTATCCCGCTCCGGCCGTCGCGGCTTGTCAAAACGCGCAACACAATCGCGGTAGCCTGCGTGAGCGCCGGAGGCTGCTTTGGGACCGTGATTGGTGCCGACTAGTGCGCCATCTTCCGGCGTCGATCCCATGATGACGCCCCCGACCGCAACACCGACGAGCACCGAACCGGGTGTCACACCTTTCGCAGTGCGATTGTGAGTGGTTGGCCGTCGATCTTGGCCGTCGCGGTGTGGACGCCGACCCCGCTGAGCGGTTCCGCACTCCACTGCGTCGCCTGGACGGCGGTGGCGATGTTCGGGCCGTGCTCAGCGATCGCCTTCGTCAGTTCCGGCGTGCTCGTGGACAGGTGCAGTTCGATCTTGTCGAGCAAGTCGAGCTTCGCGTCCTTGCGGGCGTTCTGCACCTGACGGATCACGTCGCGCGCCAGCCCTTCCAACTTCAGCGCCTCGGTCACGGTCGTGCTGACGGCGACCTGGACGCCGCGGTCCGCGACCCCGGCCCAGCCCGGTTGCCCGGCGTGCTCGATGTTGAAGTCGGCCGCGACCAGCGCCACCCCCGCAACCGTAACCGGCCCCTTGCCCAGATCGCTCGCGAGTTTAGCCGAATCCATCGCGGCCAATTCGGCCTGAGCGGCCTTGAGGTTTGCCCCGAGTTTGCTCCCGGCGACCTTCTGGTTCAGCTTCGCGGAACCGACGAGCAGCGGTCCGGCGCCGGCGTCGTGCAAGCGCACCGCCTTCACGTTCAGCTCGTCGAGGATCAAATCGCGGAACCGCTCGGTGGCCCGCTTCTCGACATCAGAGTCGGTCGACACGACCAGTTCCGCGAGCGGTTGGCGCACGTTGAGCTTCGCCTGCTGCCGCGCCGCGAGGCCCAGCGAGATCACCCGCTGAACGGCCGCCATATCTTCCGACAACGGGGCATCGACAAGCGCCGCGTCCGCCTTCGGGAGGTCGCACAGGTGAACGCTCTCGGGGTCCGTGGGCAACCGCAGGTTCTGCCACATCACCTCGGTGATGAACGGCACGCTCGGCGCCAGCAGCTTGCAGAGCGTCGTGAGCGTCGTGTACAGCGTCTGGTACGCCGCCTGCTTGTCCTTGAGTCCCGCGGCGTCCAGGTCGGCATTCTTGCTGTGCAGCCGATCCTTGTTGCGACGAACGTACCAGTTCGACAAATCGCCTTCGATGAATTCCTCGGCCTTGAGCGCGAACGTCATCACGTCGTACTCGGAGTACGCTTTATGCGCGGTCGTGATGAGCGATTGGAGGTTCGAGAGCAGCCACCGATCGATGTCGGGGCGCTGGCTCACCGGCACCGCGGGCGCGGCGGGGTCGAACCCGTCGCCGATCGCGTAATTGCAGAACATCGCGTAGGTGTTCCACAACTTGAAGAACACCCGGGAGCGCACGTCGTTCGCCGGCTCCGGCCCGAAGTTCAGGTTGAGCGCCGGGTTCTGGCGGCAGTACAACCACCGCATCACGTCCGCGCCGATTGCGCTGAACGGGAGCGTGCCGCCCTTCGGGTTCACGATCTGGCCGCCCTCGTCCGCGGCCGACCGGAACTCGATCGAGTTGCCCGCGGTCTTGTGCATCTCGTGCCCGAACTGGTCGCGCACGAGCCCGTGACCGAGGAGCGTTTTGAACGGCGGCTTGCCGTCGCTCATCATCGTGGACATCGCCAAGAGCGCGTAGAACCAGTTGCGGAACTGGCCCGGGAAGCTCTCGGTGATGAAGTCGGCCGGGTACCACTCCTTCGGCATCGTGGAGAACGCGACGATGCCCGCGTCGAGCCACGGGTTCCCCACGTCCGGCACGCGGCTCATGCGCTGCCCCGGGTGCTTCGTGCTCTCGATCTTCACCTTGTCGATCCACGGCCGGTGCGGGGTGTGGCCCTCGAACTCAGCCCACCCCTCAACCGCCCGCGCCTTCAGTTCCTCGTAGCTGCCGATCACCTCGAAGTCGGTCGGGTCGTTGTCGTTCACCCAGACCGGCAGCGCGAGCCCCCAGTAGCGCTTCTTGGAGATCATCCAGTCGCCCATGTTCGCGAGCCAATCCAACTCGCGAACTTGGCCGTTGATCATCTCCGGTAGGAACTTCACCTGCTCAACCACCGCTGCGATGTCCGCCCGAAACCCGCCGTGGAACCGCTTCTTTGACACTTGCCGCTCTTTTCCGTCATCACCTCGCTCTGTTACGGTATACGATTCACCCTTCGGTCCCATGTTGATGAACCACTCGTCCACGAGCCGGTACAGTAGTTCCGTCTTGCACCGCCAGCAGTGCGGGTAGCGGTGAACGTACCGCTCGACCGCAAACAAACGGTCCTTCGATTTGAGCTGCTCGAACACCGCGTCGGCGGTGGCGGGATCGACCGCGTTCTTGCCCACGAGCGGCCCGAAGCCTTCGACGAAGATGCCGTCGTCGCCGATCGGCGCCACGGGGGGCAGCCCGTTCTGCTTGCCCCACTGGTAGTCGATCGCCCCGCACCCCGGGGCGGTGTGAACGATGCCCGTACCCTCGGTTTCGGTCACGTCCTTCCCGCCGCTCACCACTTTGTGCGACTGCGCGGCGGTTTTCGCGGGCCAGTGGCCGCTCTGCTTCGTGACCTTCGCCACGTCCTCCGGGAAGCCGTACTCGTAGTTCTGCGCCGGGAGGTCGTCGAACGGCCCAACGTACTCCAGCCCCATCAGGTCCGCGCCCTTCACCTCGCCAACGACTTCATAGGTCTCGCCCTTACCGGCCTTCACCTTGAAGTGCTGCTCGATGGTGACGAGGTTCGGCACCTCCTTGAGCCACGGGCGCTTACCCTTGCTCCCCGCTTCGCCCTCGTCGGCGTCGGCCTCGCCGCCCCCACTGCCTTCCATCCGGTTCAGCTTGAACGCGCCCTTCGCGACGTAATAAACCTCGTCCTTGACCTTTACTTTGAGGTAAGGGAGATCGGGGTTGATCGCGGCGCCCACGTTGCTCGTGAGCGTCCACGGCGTCGTGGTCCACACGAGCAGGTTTTCCTTCTCGCGGTCCTTCAGCGGGAACTTCACGAAGCACGCGCGGTGCTCAACGAGCTTGTACCCCTCTTTCATCTCCTGCTCGGAGATGCCCACACCGCACCGCCCGCACCACGGCATCACGTCGTAGCCGCGGTTAATGAGCCCCTTGTGGTGGCACTTCTTCAGGAACGACCAGATCGTGTAGTTGTTCACCTCACTCATCGTGAAGTACGAGTGGCGGTCGTCCGGCTTCTTGGCCCAGTCGGCGTCCGTGCGGTCCCAGTTCATCCAGTACCCGAGCCGGATGCTCTGGTCCGTCTGCACGCGCGCGAACTTGTTCACGCGGTCCTTGCAGGCCTGCACGAACCGATCGATGCTCGCTTCCTTGTCACCGGGAACAAGGCTCTCGATGTCACGCTTGCTCTTGAGTTTCAGCTCCTTCTCGACCTCGACCTCCACCCACAGCCCCTGGCAGTCGAACCCCTGTTGGTAGCGGAGGTCGTGCCCCGTCATGGCGAAGTAGCGGTTGTACACGTCCTTGTAGGTGCGGCCCCAGGCGTGGTGAACGCCCATCGGGTTGTTCGCGGTGATCGGGCCGTCCAGGAAGCTCCACTTCGGCTTGCCGGCGTTGATCGCTTTGCGCTTCGCGAAAATGCCGTTCTCGTCCCAGAACTTCAGAATGGAGCGTTCCAGCGCGGGGAAATCGACGGACGACTCGACCTTCTCGAACGGCATGGCTCAATGACCTCGCAACGGTGTGCAACTCCTCCATTTTACGACGGACACACGAACCAGCCACGCGGCTCGCGCCGGCGCCGAAATCAACGCACCTACAGCCCGATTTGATACATGCGTACACTTCGATTAAGTTTGAGCGAACGGGCTGCTTTCCAGTTGCCTCCCGTATGCACCGGGGCACAATGTCGGCGTCCTTTTCGCACTCTTCTGCAATGAGGCCGAACGTCATGGCGAAATCCACCGCGGGTAAGGCCGCTGCGGCGAAGAAGCCCGCAGCAGCCAAGAAAAGCACCAAGAAGGCGACCCCGGGCGTACCCGCGCTCGCCCCGGCGGGCGAGTTGGCGCGGCTCAATGGGCCGAGCAAGTTCACGCTGTTTAACCTGCTCGGCCAGCCCCGCGGGTACTACCTCGTCGAGCCGCACGAACTCGACCGCGGCGAAGCCCCCGGGGACGCCAAATCGGTCGCCCACAGCGTCATCGTTGTGGACCGCTCGGGGTCGATGTACTCCGCCCTGCCCGAAACCAAGGAAACGCTGCTCAAGATCCTCACGCTCGACGAGTACGCCCAATACAACCTGCTCGTCACGCTGATCTCATACTCGAGCCAGGGCGACGTGGCCTGTCACTTCGAGCGCGTGCCGATCCGCGAGATCATGAAGAAGGACTCGCGGTACCAGAAGGACATCAAGTCGATTCAGACCTCGTGCGCGACGTGCATTTCGCAGGGCCTCAAGCTGGCCTCGGAGAAGGTGAAGGCCGGCGAACTCACCGCGATCACGATCCACACCGACGGGTACGCCAACGACCCGTCGTCCACGTCCGAAGCGGCGACGCTGCTGAAGCTCTGTGACGACATGAAGGGCAAGGACGTGTTCGTGAACACGCTCGCCTACGGCGACTACACCGACTTCCGGCTGCTGTCCCGGATCGCCAACGCCGGCAGCGGCTCGTGCGTCAAAGCCGGCAACATCGGCGCGGTGTACGCGTCGCTCTACAACTCGACCAAGACGCTCGGCAGCTCCGTAACGCCGCCGATCGAGGTGCCGCTCGGCGGTTACGACTATCAGGTGTTTGTCTCGCGCGGCGCGGGCCGGGTGAACGGCACAACCGGCCCGCTCTCGATCCGCGGCCTCAAGGCGGAAGACGACGCGATCGTCTACAAGTACAAGAAGCTCACGAAGGCCGAGTACGACAAGTCCGCCGCGCCGGTCGAGCAGACGAGCGAGGCGGTGTTCGCGTTCGCGAAGGGGCACCTCGCCGAGGGCGGGCTGAACACCGCGAAGTACGCGCTCGGCAGCACCTTCGACGCCACGCTGGTCGGCGTTCACGCCCGCGCGCTCACGAACAACCAGGTCGCGGCGCTGTCGCAGGACCTGGACACGCTGCTCGCCGACCCGACTCAGCTCGGTACGCACGCGGTGCTCGATCAGGTGCCGGTGAACAAGAAGATCCCGTTCCTCACGCTCGTCAACCTGCTCGACGCCAACCGCGGCAACTTCGTCATCAACCGCGAGGCGCTCACGGCGGTTTACGTGCGCCGCGGGCTGAAACGCCTCCAGGGGGTGCGCAACGACGACGGCACCGTCACCGAGCCGTGGCTGAAGACCGAGTTCGTGAGCGAGGACAAGTACATTCCGATCTCCTCGTTCGACGTGAACCGCAACACCGCGACCATGAACATGCTGCTCACGCGGAAGGTGCGCCTGGTGCCCACCGCGGGCGGCGCCCCGATCACGGAGGTCGCGGGGATCAAGCTCGACAACCTCAGCACGTTCAACAACTACACGCTCGTGGGCGACGGCGAGCTGACGGTGCCGTACCTGCGCATCAAGATTTCGGACAAGTCGCTGTTCGACAAGCTCGCGAACGAGGGCGTTCTGGAAGTTGATGGGCAACCCGCCGGCAAGTACAGCGCGGACCAGGAGTACACGCTCCGGCTCGATCAGTTGCCGGTCGTCCCGCCGTTCGAGGGCGCCGTGGAACTGGACGGGGTGTTCGACGAGCTGGCACGTCTCAAGGTGCTGTCCAGCCTGTGCGCCGCGCACCTTAAAGAGGCCTCCGACGAGTTGAGCGCGGAGCAGGTCGAAGAGCTGAAGAAGCACTACCTGTCGAAGAGCCTGTTCCTCAGCTTCCCGACCACCAACCCCTACGTGAAGCTGGAAGACGCGCTGGCCGACGGGAGCGTGGACACCCGCACCAGCTACAAGATCGACATCGGCAACAAGTCCATCCTGAACCTGTCGAAGCTGCACAGCGCGAACAAGTTCCTGGACCGCATGTACGAGGTGATCGGCGCCGACGGGAAGCCGGTGGACAAGCCCGCGTTCGAGGACGTGCTGGACGGGACCGTGACTTACAAGCACAAGACCCTCTCCGCCCGCACGAAGGTGACGAAGGTCGACGACCTCATGAAGGCGCTGTTCGACGACTTCCTCGGGCTGCGCCCGAACGGTGAAACGGTGAAATTGCTCGCGGGCGTGGGGGCGGAGAAACTGGCCGCGATCGTGAAGGGGCGTGCGTCCGGCAAGCAACCCGACCGCAAAGAGTTCGTCGAGGCGCTTGCGGACGCACGTAAGAAGCTCGACGCCCGCTCCGACGCCCTGTTCGCGGACAAGCTCAGCGCGCTGGTGTTCTATGTGGGCGCCACCGGGCTCCTGCCCGACGAGGTGGAGGCCAAGGCGCAACCCGCCGACGCGCTCGCCGCGAAGTACCCCGAACTGGCGTTTTCAAAGGACGAAAAGGAAGGGACGTTCTTCGAGGTGGGCGACACGATCCTGAGCGTGTACGCCAAGACCGAGTACTTCTCCCGCGACAAGGAGTAGCCCCCTCTTTACCGGGCCGCGTGCCGGCCGTTTGAGCCGACTGACTCACCCTTGGTGTCTCGGTCGGCCGGCCACAGATCGCTTCTTTTCGCAAGCGTTTGCGAGCGGCTCCCTTCTCACACGCCGCCTGCTTCCGCCCTGCGACATGCGGGGGCGGAACGGTGCCAGACGGCCGCTACCGAGTTAACCGCCGACCGTCTTGTAAAAAACGTGCGCTGCCCCCTTTACAAGACGCAATGTGGCGCATAGTCGCCCCACGTGTGCTACGGTTGGGCGAGTTCTGAACCCGTTCCGTTGATCGGAGTATCAGCGTGCGACTCGCCAAGGAAATCCTGCAAGTTCCAGCGTGCGCCATCGGCCTTGCGATCATCGGCGGCGTTATCAGCGTCGCCACGGCGGTCACGTGCGAGGAACTCGGACTGGTGCGGTACCTGTCGGCATGGGAGTCCGTGCAGGCGCTGCTCCGGACCCTGCTGCTTGGGGCCACAGCGGGCGGACTGGTCGGACTCGTTTGGTCCGCCCGGCGGTGCAACTGGCAACCGGTTCCGACGCTCGAAGCGGATGATGACGTGTGGTGAGCGGCGAACGGGGCGCGCCCCGTTCGCTCCCGCGCGGCCTTACGCCATCCGCTTCTTCAACTCGGCGTCCACGGCGTCGAGGTACTCCTCGGTCGTGAGGTACGGCGTCTTGTCGCCGATCAGGACGGCGAGGTCCTTGGTCATCTTCCCGCCCTCGACCAGGTCCACGCACACCTTCTCGACCGTCTCAGCGAACGTCACAACGTCCGGAGTGCCGTCCATCTTCCCGCGGTAGACCAGCCCGCGGGTCCAGGCGTAGATGCTCGCGATCGGGTTCGTGCTGGTGGGCCGGCCCTTCTGGTGCTCGCGGTAGTGCCGCGTCACGGTGCCGTGCGCCGCTTCGGCCTCGACCGTCTTGCCGTCCGGCGTCGTCAGCACCGAGGTCATCAGACCGAGAGAGCCGTACCCCTGCGCGACGGTGTCGCTCTGCACGTCCCCGTCGTAGTTCTTGCACGCCCATAGGTAGCCGCCGTTCCACTTCAGGTTGGCGGCCACCATGTCGTCGATCAGCCGGTGCTCGTAGGTGAGCTTCTTCGCCTCGAACGCCGCCTTGAACTCGGCGTCGAACACCTCCTGGAACAGGTTCTTGAACCGGCCGTCGTACACTTTGAGGATCGTGTTCTTGGTGCTGAGGTACACGGCGTAGTTGCGGTTCAGCCCGTAGTTGAAGCACGCGCGCGCGAACCCGCGGATGCTGTCGTCGAGGTTGTACATGGCGAGCGTGACGCCGCCGCTGGGCGCCTTGAACACCTCCTTCTCGACCGGCGGGCCGCCGTCGGCGGGGGTGTAGGTGAGCTTCACCGTGCCGGCGCCCGGGAACAGGATCTCGCTCGCCTTGTACTGGTCGCCGAACCCGTGGCGGGCGACCACGACCGGCTTGTCCCAGTGCTTCACCAGCCGTGGCACGTTCGAGCACACGATGGGCTCGCGGAAGATGGTGCCGTTGAGGATGTTCCGGATGGTGCCGTTGGGCGACGGGTACATCCGCTTGAGGTTGAACTCTTTGACGCGGGCCTCGTCGGGGGTGATGGTGGCGCACTTCACCGCGACGCCGTACTGCTTGGTGGCCTCGGCGCTCTCGAACGTGACCTTGTCGTCGGTCTTGTCGCGGTACTCGATCCCGAGGTCGAAGTATTTGAGGTCGATGTCGAGGTACGGGACGATGAGCTTCTCGCGGATCTTCTGCCAGATGATGCGGGTCATCTCGTCGCCGTCCATCTCGACGACGGGGTTCTTCACCTTGATCTTGGCCACGGGGAAAAGCTCCAAAGGGTAACGCGCGGACGGTGTGAAGCGGCTAGTTTATCCGTGGGGCTGTGAGGTGAACAGAAGCCCGCGGCCGAAGCGCCGCGGGCGTCCGGTCCCGCGGCCCGGCGGCAAAGCGTTCAGCGGTGCCGCAGCACCCGCCCGCCGAGTGCCTCCTGGTACTCGCCGTTCTTGATCGCAGCGTGCCCGTTTACGAGCACCCACTTCAAACCGGCCGCGTACTGGTGGGGCTTCTCGAAGGTCGCGGTGTCGCGAAACGTGTTCGGGTCGAACACGACGATGTCCGCGAAATATCCCGGCTTCAAGTAGCCCCGATCGGTCAGTTTCAGGATGTCGGCGGGCAGCCCGGTTGCGCTGCGCACCGCGAACTCGACCGGAACGATCTTCTCTTCGATGGCGTAGAGGCCGATCTTCCGCGGGAACGTGCCGTAGCTCCGCGGGTGCGGGACCGTCGCCCCCGGCGTCTGTACGCCGCCGTCGCTGGCTGTCGCCACCCACGGCTGCTTCATGTACAGCCGCACGTCCTCCTCCGTCATCCCGAAGTTCACGACCTGCGCCCCGCCGTTCCGCTCGATCTCCAGAACGATGTCGATCGGCTCCTTCTTTTCGTCATGGGCGATGGCCGTGAGGTTCTTGCCCTGCCACTTGGGGTTCCCGGCGTAACGCGCGATCTGGATGCGCGTCCCGCCGTCCCGGCCGCCCAGGTCCTTTTCGATGTCGGCCTTGATCTTGGGACCGGTCTGCGGGTCGTCGAGCCGGGCGACGTACTCCTTCTCGGTGCCTTCACGGTACTTCGCCGGCACCAGCGTCGCACGCAGAGAGGTGGAACTCGCGACGTAGGGGTATTGGTCGGCGGTCACTTCCGCGCCCTTCTTGCGTGCGGCTTCGATCAGCGCAACGGCGTCGCCCGATTTGCCCCACGCCGACTTGCCGCTCGCCTTGATGTGCGAGACGTGAACGCGGCACCCGGACTCCTTCCCGATGGTCAGCGCCTCTTCGATCGCCCCGAGCAGCCCACCGCCCTCGTTGCGGATGTGGCTGGCGTACAACCCGCCGTGCTTCGCCGCGACCTTCGCCAGCGCAACGATCTCGTCGGTTTTGGAGTAGGTGCCGGGGTTGTAGATCAGCCCCGTCGAGAGCCCCCACGCACCGTCCCTCATGGCTTGGTCGGTGAGTTGTTCCATTTTCCTCAATTCATCTGCGGTGGGCGGGCGGTTGGCGTTCTTCATCACTTCGGAACGGATACCGTTGTGCGGGGCGAGGTGGATCACGTTCGTGCCCACGCCCCCCTCTTCGAGCTTCTTGAAGAACGCCCCGACATCGACGGGACCGGAACCACAGTTGCCGGTGACCGCGAGGGTGCATCCCTGGGCCACGTAATTCTTGTTGAACCTGCCCGTCTTGCCCGTTAGGCCCGGGTCGCAGTGCGTGTGCAGGTCGATAAAGCCGGGGCAAATCGCCAGCCCGTCGGCGTCCACCTCCTGGGCGCCCGCGACCTTCCCCACCGTGCCAACGGTCGCGATCTTGTCGCCCTTGATGTGAACGTCTCCCTTCGCAGGCTTCGCGCCGGTGCCGTCGTAAATGGTGACGTTGCGGAACACGACGTTGGTGTCCGGGGCTTTCGGCTCGGCCCCGTAAGCAAATAGCTGCGAGCCGCAGGTGGCGAGCAAAGCGAACAGTGCGCGAGTGTTGGCGGAGCGACGCATCATGACCTCCGGGGTGTTGCACCAGTGTACGGGGAGCGGCGAACCCGACGCCAACGAGTGGGGGCGAATTTCGTGTTCGGCGTGAACACGGGTGCCGCCCGCGGTGAAGCCGTGCGGGGTGCTCACACCCGGCCGACTGCTTAGAAAAGAAAGGGGAGCGAGTACGCACAGCACGCCCGGCCTCGGGCGCGGTTGTTTCGCCGCCCGATCGGGGGCGGCTTGTGGAGTGAAGTGGCGATGACTTCAGACGAACTGCGGCAACTCCTCGAGGGTGTGCGGGCCGGCACGCTCGACGTCGGCGCGGCGGCGGACCGGTTGGGCCGGGCGTCGGTAGCCGAACTGAGTTTCGCGACCCTGGACCTGGACCGCCAGCGGCGGTGCGGGTTCCCCGAGGTGGTGTTCGGCGAGGGCAAGACCCCGGAGTGGGCCGCGGGGGCCGTGCGGCGCCTCGCCGAGGCCGGTCAGGACTGCTTCGTCACCCGCGTCAACGACGCCCAGGCGGCGCACTTGGCCGGGCACTTCCCGCAGGCCGAGCAGGACCGGCTCGCGCGGACCTTCTGGCTGCCGGCGCCGGGCGCGCGGCCCGAGCCGGCGGGAAGGGTGTGCGTGGTGACCGCGGGCACCAGTGACCTGCCCGTCGCCCAGGAGGCGCTGGTGACCGCCCGGGTGATGGGCGCCGCGGTGGAACTGGTCGTCGACGTGGGCGTCGCCGGGCTGCACCGCGTCCTGCGGCAGCGCGAGCGGCTCGCGGCGGCGGACGTGGTTATCGTGGTGGCCGGGATGGACGGGGCGCTGCCGAGCGTCGTCGGCGGGCTGGTGGACTGCCCGGTGATCGCGTGCCCGACGAGCGTGGGCTACGGGGCCGCGTTCGGCGGGGTCGCGGCGCTCCTTACGATGCTCAACAGTTGCTCGGCGGGGGTCTGCGCGGTCAACATCGACGCCGGGTTTAAAGCGGGGTACGTCGCGGCCCGGTTCGTGAAGCGGCTGCAAACGCGAGCGCCCCGGGACTGACGCCCGGGCACTCGCGTTCGCCGCCGCGCGGCGGCTCAGCCGAGCGGGCCGGGCGTTACGGCCGGCGGTACGGGCAGGGCCGGCGGGGCGACCGGCGTGACCGGCGTGTACGCGCCGCCGCTCGCCCGCTCGGTGCTGCTGCCCGGCGGCGGCGGCGGGAGCGGGTCGAGACTGTTGAGCTGCGGGGCGGGCGGCGTTGACGAGACCCGACTGGCGGGCGGCGCGGCGCCGGGAGCCGTACCGGTGCTGGCCCCGGGCCAGTTGCCCGGCGGGGCGGCCCCAAGGGGCGAGCTGGACGAAGTGGGCGAGAAGCCGCTCGGCGCCGGTTGCACGCTCGGCATCATGATGCCCGGCTGGCCCGGTGGGCTGATGGTCGTGGCCGGGGTCCCGTAGTTCGAAGGGCCGCCGAAGTTCGGCTGCGGCACGCCGGGCGTCGTGAGCGTGTTCTGGCCGGTGGTGCCGACCCGCTGCTGAGCGACCCCGCCGGTTTGCTGAATCCCGGTGGTGCTGTAGGGGTTGGCGCCCGGCGCCCGGCTCATGGCACCGGGCGGTATGGTCGGGGCGCCGGGGAGCCCCGGGGTCGGTGCCGGTTGCTTGGCACCGATCTTGTTCTTCTCTTTATCCTTACTCGTACCCATGCACCCGACGAGGCCCGTGCAGACGAGCATCCCGAGGCCGGTCGCGGCGAGCCGCACCCACCTGCGCGTTCCCTGCGCCATGATTCCCTTCCCCCACGAAGCCGACCGGCGCGGCCCGCACTCGCGACATCCGTGTCGCGCGGTTGCGGGCTCGTTCGCTTCGGCCCGGCCAATAGCGGCCGGGCGGGGGGGAATCAAGCCGGACAGCGGACGGACGAGTGAGGAGCAGGGCTATCGACAGTTTCCCGTGGTAAAGTGCGGAGGTTGATCGCCTCGTGTACTCGAGCAGTCAACCTGCGTATGGCTCGCGCGCGGTTGTCGGCTTCGGCGTGCGCGAGCCGATGAGCGCCCACGTCGGTTCGCGGGAGCCACATGGGGCGCGTGGGTCATCGTCGCCGCCGTAATCGTCGGCCCGTGGGGCGATCGCTCCGGGCGAGCACCGCCCCAAGAGAATGCCGACGACCCGTGGCGAGGATGGGAGCCGAAGGGAAGGATCGGCCCTTGTTATCTCGTGGGCCGGGGGGCGGTGGCTAACGCATCCAACAGACCGGTAGGAGGCGTCGAAGCCGCTCCAAATGCCCGTCGCTCCACAGTGACGGCGGAGCGACGGAACAGCACAGGCCCCCATTCCACCAAGATGAAACGTTCAATGGCCCTGTAACGGCCGGCCGCACCTGCGCCGCTCTTCCCACTTGCACTCCCCGCGGGAGACGATATACGCCACCCGCGCATCACCACGCACTCACGCACCGAGGCCGGGCATGGACGCCGCGAACCCGCTGTGCCGCTGTTCCCTGTTGGCCGTCGGGCTGGTCGCCCTCATCGGGTGCCAGTCGGACCGGACGAGCCAGCTCGCGACCGCGCGCGGGCAGCAGCCCCCGCTCGACCCGATTGCCCCGATCGCTCCGATCGCCCCGCCCGCGAACGTGCCACCGCCGGGGCCGGCACTGGCCCCCGTGGTGGGGAGCCCGGTCGGGGCGTTCGCGATCGACACGAAAGGTCCCGTCGTCCCGGTGGGCCTGAACGGGGCGGCCAAAACGGCGGTCACCGCGGCCGACCTGCTCCGCAGCAGCGTCCCGCGGGTCAAGATCGTCGCCCGGGTGGGCGAGAGCAACGTCATCACCGACCAGGAGGTGATCGAGGGCGTGTACCAGCAGTTCCGCGAGCTGGCCGCGCTCGACGGGCACGCCCGCTCGACCAAGCAGAAAGAGATGTACAACCAGGTGCTGCGCAAGACGATCGAGCGGGAGCTGATCCTCGACGAGATGTACACGAAGCTCAAGAAGGCCAACAAGATGGCCATCATCGACGAAGTCAAGGAGCTGGCCACGCAGTCCATCGACCGGCAGTTGCGCATGTTCCGCAAGGACACCGGGGCGAAGTCGGACGAGGAGTTCGCGGCCATCCTCCGCACCCAGGGGCTGACGGTGCAGGTGATCCGGCGCCAGATGGAGCGCCAGTTCATGGCCGAGCAGTACGTGAGCAGCGTGCTGAAGGAGAAGGGGCGCCGCGCCGGGCTCGCCGACGTGCGCGCCTACTACGACCAGCACCAGGACGAGTTCCGGCGGCCGGACCGGGTGGTGTGGCAGCACCTGTTCATCGCGGTGCGGAACTACCCGAACGCCCAGGCGGCGTACAACCAGGCGGCGGCGCTCGCCCAGCAGGCGAACGCCGGTGCGGACCTGGCCGAGCTGTCGGTGAAGTACGACGAGGGGTTCGCGAAGCAGCAGAAGGGGCTCGGGGCCGGCGAGAAGCGCAACGAGATCCAGCCCGCGGACCTGGAAGCCACGGTGTGGTCGTTGCGGCCCGGGCAGGTGAGCGACGTCCTCCAAACGCCCACCGGCTACCACCTCGTGAAGGTCGTGGAGCGCGACGTGGCGGGCGTGCAGCCGTTCGACGCGGCCCTTCAGAACAAGATCCGCGACAAGCTCACCCGGGCTCAAATGGAGAGCGAGTACCAGAAGCTCGTGGACGAGCTGTGGCGCAAGGGCGTCGTCCGCGTCTTCGACGAGTGAGCGGGTAGAACGTCAGAAAGCAGAAGGCAGATTGGCCACAAAAAAGCACAAAGGGCACAAAAGAAAACCGAAGAGGAACACAGAAGAGAGTTAGCCACAAAAAAGCACAAAGGGCACAAAAGAAAACCGAAGAGGAAGAGTGAGTTTCAGAACACTGCTCTTCTGTATTGGTTTTCTTTTGTGCCCTTTGTGCTTTTTTGTGGCTAACTCTCTTCTGCCTTTGCGGCCGTTGTACCTCAGCCGCTCTTGCGCGGGTTAGGGTAGTGCTCCTGCATCACCTGTTTCATCTCGCGCACCGCGCGCTCCATGCCGACCAGCACCGCGCGGGACACGATGCTGTGCCCGATGTTCAGCTCCTCCACGCCGGCGATCCGCACGACGGGCTGCACGTTCCAGTAGTTCAGCCCGTGACCCATGTGGACGTGCAGCCCCGCCCCGACCGCCCGGGCGGTCGCGGTCCGGAGCTTCTCCAGCTCTTGCGCCACCGCCGCGCCCTTCGCTTCCGAATAGCTCGCGGTCTGGAACTCGATCGCGTCCGCGCCGAACTGAGCGCTGGCGTCGATTTGGGCCGGGTCCGGGTCGATGAACAACGAGACGTGAACGCCCGCGGCCTTCAGGCGCTCGACCGCGCCCCGGACGCTCGCGGCGTTGGCGACGACATCCAGCCCGCCCTCGGTGGTCAGCTCCTGGCGCTTCTCGGGCACCAGCGTGGCCTCGTCGGGCCGCGCCTTCAGTGCGATCTCGATGATCTCGTCGTAGGCGGCCATTTCGAGGTTCAGCCGCGTGGTGACCGTCTCGCGCAGGCGGAACACGTCGCGGTCCTGAATGTGCCGGCGGTCCTCGCGGAGGTGGATCGTGATCCCGTCGGCGCCGCCGAGCGTGGCCAGCACGGCCGCCGCGACCGGGTCCGGCTCGTGCGCCCGGCGCGCCTGGCGCAGCGTGGCGACGTGATCGATGTTAACGCCAAGGCGGATCATCTTCTGAGGTTCCAGGTGACGGGGCGCCCACCGCTACCGGTGGGAGAAGCGGGAGAGGTAGTCGAGCACGGTGCGGTAGCGGTCGAGCTCGCGCAGCAGCACGCGGTACGCGACCACGGCCAGCGCCCCGTCGATCAGCCGCTCGGCGACCGGCGAGATGATCGGGAGGAAGAACCAGTGCGCGAGCAAGAAGTAGTTGAGCACGGCCAGCACCGCGAGCAGCGGGAAGGTGAGCTGGGCGGTGCGGCTGATCCGGTACCGCGAGTCGAAGTACATCTGCGCGGCGAGCCGCAGCTCGGCCCACACCTGCATGAAGAACCACGGCTTCCGGATGTCTTGCGGCTCGGGGGGGGTAAGGATGGCCCCGAGCGGCGGGGCCGGCAGCAGGCGCATGAGCGGGAGGATCGCGTTGGTCACCAGCGGCGCGGCCGGTTCGGGGGCGGCGGCCGGCGGCGGGGGCGGCGGGGTGCTGCTCGGTTCGGTCATGCCCACTCCTCAGGCGCGTCGGTGCGCTAACGGTGTTAGGGTAATGCGTTCCCGCATCGACGGAAAGGTCAGAGTCGGCCTCATGTTCCGAACGCCGGCGCCCGTCCGGTGGTTTCAAGTTCCCGAGGTGTTGACGGGGCCGCGGGCGCGTCCGGACGCGCCACGGTCCCATCGGCTAACGCACGCGGGGACGCGCACGGTCGGGGAGCCGGAACGACCGAACCGGGGCTGAAGACCGGCGCACGAGCGGGCGATACCGTGCGGCCGTCGGGTCACGGCTTGGTCGTGTGCAGGTCGAGCATCGCGTCGGCCATCGACTTGCCGATACGATTGAACCAGATCGCGCTGCCCAGGTAGTGGTACGGGAAATCGCCGCCGACCTTGTCCCACTTCTCCTTGTTCTCGCGCCACGTCGGGAACAGCTCCTCCGCGGCCTTGTCCACCAGCACGTCGGTGCGGATCGCCTTGACGTTCCCCCGGTACTCGGGCACCTCGTTCATCGCCAGTTGCGCCTTCTGGATGACGAGCATCGCCCCGGTCGCGGGCTTCGACCCGTTCTGACCCATCGCGGCGATCACCACCGGCAGCTTCGGCGCCTTGAGATCTTTGCGCACGTCGTTGATGAGGTGCTTGAGGTTCGCCTCGTACTCGGTCTCGGCCCCGTTGTACTGATCGTTCCACCCCTGGAACCACACGAACCCGGCGACCTCGAACGGCCGCCCCTTCAGCGCCGGGAACAGCGTGCCCATGTTCTCGGTCGCCCCTTTCACCTCCGCGAGCATCGCGCGGTACGACTCCCCGTAGCCCTTCTTGATTTCATCAAGGGTCGGCAGCGGATCGGTTTTCTTGTTCTTCTCGTTGTTCTGCCGGACCCGGTCCCGGGCTTGCTTGAGTTCCTTTTCGAGAACGGCGTCGGCCGGCAGCCCGGCGGCCGGCGGGCGGAACTGCTTGTACAGCGAGTGCCCGCCCCACGCCGCCTTCACCAGCAGCACCGGCTCGTCGAAGTGGTTGCCCAGCGCGGTCCCGAACTCCAGCTCCGCCCCGGTGCGGCCCGGCGAACCGAACCCCACCGTGAGCGGCCCCTTGCGGTCGAGGAACTTGACGAACACGTCGTCGCGAACGGCCCACTTGTCGCCGGCGCGGAGGTGGGCGAACAGGTCTTTCGTCTTCGCGTCGGCGGCCTGGGAATCGAGCAGCGCGTTGGGCGCCTTGCCCTCCATGTTCGACTGCCCGGCGAGCAGGAACACCTTGACCGGTTTGGGGGCGTCGGCGCGGGCGGGCGCGTGGCTCGCGCCTGCCCCGGCGGCGAGCAGGAGGAGGGACAGGACGGTCATGGTGGGTGACCCGAAATGGAGGGAACCGGCTCGAACGGCGTTCGAGCCGACACTTTCTCCGGGCGCCCGCCGGTTTGCAAGGGGGCACGCGCCGTTTCGCGCGAGCCCACGCCGGGCGGTCACTTGACCCCGCTCTTCTCGCGGGCCGGGAGGAACTCGTCGCCGGGGTTCCAGGTCGGGAGCGTGTCGGCGTCGGCCGCGGCGCGGGCGATGTCGAGCGCGAACCCGCCCAGCACCGGGAACCCCGAGTAGTCCCACTCGGGGCGCACCTCGTCCTGCGGGGCGTGGTAGCGCTGGTCGTTGAACTCCTGCGCCGCCTTCTTCGCGAAGTCCGCCGGCTTTCCCTTGAGCTTTGACCCGGCGCCGATCGAGAACGCCGGCACGCCGGCGCGGGCCAGCGAGAAGTGGTCCGACCGGTAGAACACCCCCAGGTGCGCCCGCGGGTCGGGCTCGACCTCCAACTTGTGTTTCGCCGCGGCGGTCTTTACCACCGGGAACGCGGTCGTGCGGTCCGCGCCGGTCACCACCACCGACTCGGGCACGCCCAGCGGCAGGATCATGTCGAAGTTCAGGTTCAGCGCGGTCTTGCCCAGCGGCACCAGCGGGTTCTGGGCGTAGTACTTCGACCCGAGCAGCCCCTTCTCCTCGGCGGTGACCGCCAGGAACACCGCCGACCGCTTGGGCTTCGGATTCTGCGCCGCCCAGGCCCGCGCCAGCTCCATCAGGAGGGCGGTTCCGGTCGCGTTGTCCGCGGCGCCGTTGTAGATGGTGTCCCCGACCACCGCCCGGCCGACGCCGAGGTGGTCCCAGTGCGCGGTGAACAGCACCGCCTCGGACTTCAGCGCCGGGTCGGAGCCCTCGACCACCCCGGCGACGTTCTTGCTGTGGATCTTCTCGATCGTGGTCGGGACGCGGCCCTTCAGGTTCACGCCCAGCGCGCGGGGTTTGAAGCCCTTCGTGTCGGCCGCCTTGAGCGCGTCACCGACGGTCAGGCCCGCGGGGGCCAGGAGCTTTTCTCCGGCCTTCTGCGAGAGCCAGCCCGCGAACGCCAGGGCGGGGGTGTTGGGGGCGCGCTTGAGCTGCGCGCCGTCGAGCGGGCGCACCACCGAGTACGGGTACCCGGCCGTCTCGTTCGTGTGGATGATGAAGCACGCCTTCGCCCCGCGGCGCGCGGCCTCCTCGAACTTGAACGTCCACCGGCCGTAGTAGGTCAGCGCTTTGCCGCCGAAGAACTGCGGGTCGTCCGACGGCGGCTCGTTGGTGAACAGCACCACCACCTTGCCCCTTACGTCGGTGCCCTTGTAGTCGTCCCACCCGAACTCGGGCGCGGTGATCCCGTGCCCCACGAACACCGCCTCCGCGTCGAACTCCTCGAGTTCGGTTTGCGTGTGGCTGGTGCCCGAGAACTCCTCCTCGCACTGGAACGCGATCGGGTCCTTGCCCGGCGCGGTGGCCTGGAGCGTCGCCTTCGGGCTGGTGGCCACGCGCACGAGCGGGACCGGCTGGAAGTACGTCCCGGCGGCGCCGATCGGCTTGAGCCCGGCCTTCTTGAACTCGGCCGCGATGTGGTCGGTGGTCAGCTCCTCGCCGCGCGTGCCGGGGCCGCGCCCCTCGAGCCGGTCGCTGGCGAGGTACGCGATGTCGGCCTTGATGCGGTCGGCGGACAGCGCCGGCGGGTCCGCGGCCGGCGCGCGGGCCGTTACCGCCAGCGCGGCGCAGCAGGTGAGTGCGAGTCGGAACGTCACGGCGTGCGTCCTTCCGGTGAGGTGCGGCAGGCGGAGAGGTACGCGGCTATTATGCGAACTCCGGTTGTCGCAAGTCACAAGTCACAAGTCACAAGTCACAGGTCGGCAAGTCTCAAGTCACAGGTCGCGGCTCCCTGGTCGCACGTCGCACGTCCCAAGTCCCAAGTCCCAAGCATCGCGAGCGACCTTGGTGACTTGAGACCTGCCGACCTGTGATACCGAATCCGGTTGATCCGTATCCACGCCTGCATTCTGTAGCCGGCCTCTGTCAACGAATTTCAATCCTGGGAAGCCGAATCCGGGCAACCACTTAGGAACTGAGGGCCGGCGGGCTATTTGGGCGCTCGATGGCCGGCTTGATCTCGCCCGCGTTAGAGTGCCTCAATCCCCACAGATTTCATGACCATTCGCAACTTCGGCGTCCCAGGATTGAAATTCGCTGTGTGAGGCCGGTGCGACATCGGTCGTATCGCACCGGCCTCACAGAGGCCGGCTACAGAGTACCGTTACTCTTCAATCGGATTCGGTATGACTTGAGACCAGGAAGCAGCGCCGGCGGGTCCCGAATCGTTTTTAACGGGATCGACAGGATCGAACACCATCCCGTTGATCCTGTCAAAAATGGCGTTTTCGGCGGCGGGGCGAACCGGCGGGGGCGGTCCGTTCTCCTTCCGGTGCGGGCCGCTACAATTCCCTTTCATCCGCACCCGGAAGAGTTTGGGGAGCCGTCGCACATGGCCGAGCCGTACAAGATCGTCATCGGGCTGGAAGTCCACGTCCAGTTGCTCACGAAGACCAAACTGTTCTGCGGGTGCCTCAACAAGTTCGGGCTGCCCCCGAACACCGCCACGTGCCCGGTGTGCCTCGGGATGCCCGGGTCGCTGCCGGTGATGAACGAGCAGGCGTTCAAGCTCGCGCTCCGGGCGGCGCTGGCGCTCAACTGCCAGATCGCCCGGCACCCGGGCCAGGTGCCGGGCTTCACCAAGTGGGACCGCAAGAACTACTACTACCCGGACCTGCCGAAGAACTACCAGATCTCGCAGTACGACCTGCCGTTCAGCCACGACGGGTGGCTGGAAATCAACATCGCCAAGGACCCCAAGAAAGAGTTCGTGGGCCGGAAGATCGGGATCATCCGCGCGCACCTCGAAGAGGACGCCGGCAAGAACCTGCACGACGAGAGCGGCAAGGGCGGCGACACGCTCGTGGACCTCAACCGCACCGGCACCCCGCTGCTGGAGATCGTGTCGCACCCCGACATGACCTCGCCCGAGGAGGCGATCGCGTACCTGGACGAGATCCGGCTCATGCTGCGCGAGATCGGCGTGTCCGACTGCGAGATGCAGGAGGGCTCGCTGCGGTGCGACGCGAACGTGAACATCCACGTCCCGGTGATCGGCAAGGAGCACGCCGAGACCGGCAAGGACTACCACGCCACGCCGCTGGTGGAGATCAAGAACCTGAACAGCTTCCGCGCCGTCGGCCGGGCCATCACCTACGAGGCGAAGCGGCACTACGAGGAGTACAAGAAGGACACCGAGGGCAAGTTCCGCTTCGGCAAGATGCTGAAGACGACCGCGGGCTGGGACGACGCGCGGGGCGTCACGGTGGTCCAGCGGCACAAGGAAGATGCGGCCGACTACCGGTACTTCCCGGAGCCGGACCTGGTGCCGGTGGTGGTGACCGAGGCGCAGCTCGCCGAGGCCCGCGCCGCGATGGGCGAGCTCCCGCAGGAGCAGCGCAAGCGGCTGGTGTCGCAGTACGGCCTGTCGTCCTACGACGCGCAGGTGCTGACCGCGAAGGGGCGCCCCACCGTGGCGTACTTCGAGACGGTGGCAAAGGCGCTCGGCGACGGCAAGGCCGCCGCGAACCGGATGAGCGACCTCGTTTACCCCGCGCTGACCGAGCGCAAGGAGGAGATCACGGAGTTCCCGTTCGACGCGGCGAAGTTCGCGGACTTCGTGAAGAACGGCCCGACCAACTCGCAGGACCGCCGTGACGTGTTCAAACTGATGGTCGATGAGGGCCTGGACCTCGCCGCCGCGAAGGTGAAAGCGGGCATCAAAGAGGTCAACGCGGACGCGCTGCGCGACGCGGTGAAGCAGGCGATCGCGAACAACCCGAAGGCGGTGGCGGACTTCAAGAGCGGCAAGGACGCGGCCAAGATGAAGATCGTCGGCGAGGTGATGAAGGCGAACAAGGGCGTGTCGAACGAACTGGTTCGCGGCCTCGTGGACGAAGAACTGGTGAAGGTGTGATCCCACCCGCGTGCGTCGCCCGGCGTGGCGACGCACGCGGTGCCCAAGCTCGAAAACGTGAGGCACGTCGATTCGGGACGGCTGGATTTCCGTTGACCCGACGCGGGATTTGATTCACGGTCCGACTGTCGTGTTTGTTGCGTGTGGGCCGCTCGCGGAGCGGCCCGCTCTCCGGACCACAACCACGTCAACACGCTCGATATCGGAACGCTCGGAGGCAGGGCTACTGCCACCCGCGGCGTTTGAACACCCACCCGGCGGCGCACAGCCACAGCACCGCGAGCAGCAGCGCGGCGAGCAGGTGCCGCCAGTGGGTCGTTTCGACGGTGCCGCTCAGTGCGGCGTGCAGGATGCGCGGGCCGTGGAACTCGACCGCGGCATAGGACAGGAACGGGATGCCGTTGATCGAGCAGATCATCAGCAGCATCGACACCGACAGCAGGTAGCACATCCCGCCCAGGAACGCGGCCCGCTGCGTCTTGGCCCACGCCGCGATCGTCATGCCGATGCCCAGGAACCCGCCCCCCACCGCGACCAGGGCCAGCCAGAAGAACAGGCTGGAGAGCACGTCGGGCTTGTAGATGGCCGCCAGCGTGGCCGCCAGCCCCAGCCCGAACGCCGGGTAGAACACGAACTTCGCCGTCAGCAGTTCCAGCGGCGACGCCGGCGAGAGCGCCTGCGCCAGCAGCACCCCGCGCTCGCGCTCCTCGCAGTTGAGGGTGGGGAGCAGGTACACGCACGCGAAGTACAGCGCGAACACCACCATGCCGGTGGCGATCGCGGCCCGGAAGTCGAGCACCTTCCCGCCCAGCCCGCGGCGCTCGATGCTCAGGTCCGGCACCAGCGGCTGCTTGACCTCGACGTTTCCCGCCTTCCGCGCGGCCTCCACCTGCTCCTGGAGGTGCTTATGCGCCTCGAGCACCAGCCACTGGTTGTTGGAATCGAAGGTCGGCTCGTCGGGCAGCTTCGCCCCGGGCAGTTTGAGAGCGGCCTCGCGCGCGAAGAACCGCCGCGACTCCTTCCAGACCCACTGCTCGTAAGGGGCCAGCGCCAGCGGTTCGCCGTCCGGGTGCCAGATGGAGAGCTTGATCGCGGTCCGCCGGCCCGGCCCGTCGGGCTGTCGGATCTGGATCGCCCCGGTGCCGGTGTCGTACCGCACGGCCTCGTCGATCTGGTCCGGCTTGCGCAGCTCGCGGAACCGCACCGCCCCCTTCAGCTCCTCCGGCACGTTCGCCCGGAGGTGCTTCATGAACGGGGTGGGCTCGTCGAACTCGATGAAGCAGTGGTGGACCCCGTCGACCATGCCGGTCCCCTCGGCGGTCTGGCCGCTGGGGGCGAACACGCTCAGCAGCACCGCCGCCGCGACCAGCAGCACCGCCAGCGCGATGCCGCCCCGGTTCGCGAGGTGCCGGGCGACCTCCTTGCGGACCAACGCCTTCAGGATGTACCAGCGCATTTCAGGGCTCCCGCGGGTCGTTCAGCCGGCGCCCGGCACGCGGGCTGCTCTCAACCGTTCGTGTCGCCCCGCACCCGAACCGGAGACGGTCATGGCAAAGGGTCGTGCCTGGAAAATGGAGCGTGCGAGCGTGTCGGTGCCCGGTAAGTCGCGCCCCAGATCCAACAAGTACTCGGACGGCGACGCGGATCAGAGGCCCGCGCCCGGCACCCGTGAGCAGGTGTGGGTCGGCGGCTACACACGCGCCAATGGCACCAAGGTCGAAGGTCACTACCGCGCCACCTCCGGGCGCGCCTGACGTGCCCGGAGCGACCGCCCCGCGCCTCCCAACGCCTCCGGTAGGCGTTCGAGGGGTGCGTGGGTCAATCGAACGCCAGCCCGGTGAGCTTCAGGAACGTCGCGTGGAAGTCGAACTCGCGGGTGCGGACGCTCAACACCCGCCCCGAGGTGACCATTGCCGCGAGGTCGGTACGTCCCTGTGGCGTGTCCAGGTCGTACACGAACCGCTCGCCGTCGTCCCGGATCGCGTCCACCTTCCGCTCGGTGTGCTGCTGCTTCAGCGCCAGCGGCGAGTCGAGCGCCACCAGCTTCCCGCGGGCCATGATCCCGACGCGGTCGCAAATCTTTTCCACCTCGTCCATGTCGTGCGTGGTCAGAATAATGGTCGCACCCGCTTTCACCCGCTCGCGCAGGATGCGGTGGACCACCTCGGCCGAGTGGATGTCGAGGTTCGCCGTCGGCTCGTCGAGGTACAGCACCTGCGGCTCGTGTAACAGCGCGCGGGCCAGGAGCAACTTTTTGCGCATCCCGAGCGAGTACCCGCGCACCGGCAGATCGGCCGCCTCGTCCAGTTCGACCATCTTCAGCACCTCTTGCGCGCGGAGTTTGGGCACGCCGTAGAGCTGGCCGAAGAACTCAAGGTTGCGGCGCCCGGTGAACTCCTCGAAGTGGTTCTCGCGGTCCGGGACGTACCCGAACAGGGGTTTAATGTCGGCCCACTCGCGGACCACATCGCGCCCGCCGATGGTGACGCTCCCGCCGGTCGGCCGGCGCTGCCCGATGAGGACGCGGATAGTCGTCGATTTGCCCGCCCCGTTCGGCCCGAGCAGGCCGAACAGCTCCCCGCGGCGGATGTCGAGGTCCAGCCCGTCGACCGCGGTGAACGAGCCGTACTGCACGCGCAGCCCGGCGATGCGGATCATGACGTCAGGTGGCACCACGATACTTCACCGCACAGGCACAAAGGGGGATCGATGGGAGGATAGAACACAAAATCGATCCCCGAGTAAAACGAAGAGTGTGCACCGCAGAGGGCACGAGAGGGCGCAGAGAAGAAGGCAGGAGAGAAGAGCTTTTGAGCACTCTTTCTCTCCTGCCTTCTCTCTGTGCCTCTGCGGTTGACTCTTTCTCCTGCCTTCTCTCTGTGCCCTCTCGTGCCCTCTGCGGTGAACACTCTTTGCCTTTACTCGGGCGCTGCACAGTCCGCGCCGCGCGTCGTGACGAAGTACTTGGCGTCCGGGTGGTGGACCACGATGGCCGTGGTGCTCTGCTCCGGCTCGAGCTGGAACTGGTCGCTCAGTGTGATCCCGATGCGGGTCGGGTCGATGAGCCGGAACAGCGGCCCCTGATCCTCGAGGCTCGGGCACGCGGGGTAACCGAACGAGTACCGGCACCCGCGGTAGTGCCCCTTGAACAGCTTCTGAATCACCGGCGAGTCGTCCGCTCCGATGCCCCACTCGCGCCGGAGCTGCTGGTGGAAGTATTCCGCCAGCGCCTCCGCACTTTCGACGCCCAACCCGTGCAGGAACATGTAGTCCTGGTAGCGGTTTGCGTTGTACCACTCCTGCGCCACGCGGGTGACCTCGCGGCCCATCGTCACCGCCATGAATCCGACGTAGTCCACGGCTTTGCCGTCGCGGGTCGGTTCGACGTAGTCCGACAGGCACAGGAACTCGCCGAACTCCTGGCGCGGGAAGTCGAAGGTGTGGCGCGGCGTCTTGTGGTCGTCCTCGTATATCGTGAGCTTGGTGCCGTCACTGGCCGCGGGGAAGAACCCGTAGGTCACGGCGGGGCGCAGAATGTTCTCCGCGAGGCACTGCGCCTTCAGCCGGGCGAGCGCGGGCTTCGCCACTTCCTCGATCTGCTTCGCGTACACGGCCGGGTCGACGCCGCCCTTGCGGAAGCCCCACTGGGTGCTGAACAGCGTCAGCTCGTTGACGAACTTGAACACCTCGTTCATATCGAAGTCGGTGCGGACCTTCGACCCGAGGAACGGCGGCACGGGCACGTCCGGCGCCTTGGGCAGCGATGGCGACCGTGGCGGCAGGTCGGCGCGGGGCGTGCGCGGTGCGGTGCGTGCGCGGGGCGCGGGGTCGAGGGTCGCGGTTCCGCCGCTTCCACCGATCTCGCGACCCGCTCGCCTCTCGGCGATTTTCGTAAGTGTGGGACTCGCGCGGCCGATGTCGTGCTTCTTGCGGCGCGCGAGCTCGTCCATGACGTGCAGCCCCTCAAAGGCGTCCGCGCCGTAGAAGACCTCGCCCTTGTAGATCGACCGCAGGTCCTGCTCCACGTACCGCCGGTTCAGCGCCGCGCCGCCGAGGATCACGGGCGGGGCCAGGCCGCGCTCGTTCAGTGTGATCAGGTCCTCCTTCATGATGACGGTGGACTTCACCAGCAGCCCGCTCATGCCGATGGCGTCCGCCTTGTGCTCCTTGAACGCGGAGATCATCGCGTCCACCGGCTGCTTGATGCCGAGGTTGTACACCTTGTAGCCGTTGTTCGTGAGGATGATGTCCACGAGGTTCTTGCCGATGTCGTGGACGTCCCCCTTCACGGTGGCGAGAACGATCTTGCCCTTCTCCGCGCCCTCCACCTTCTCCATGAACTGTTCGAGGTACGCGACCGCGGCCTTCATCACCTCGGCGGACTGGAGCACGAACGGGAGCTGCATCTGGCCGCTGCCGAACAGGTCGCCCACCACCTTCATCCCGTCGAGCAGGACGTTGTTGATGATGTCGATGGGCGAGTGCTTCGCGCGGGCCGCGTCGAGGTCCGCGACGAGCGACTCCCGGCGCCCCTGGATGATCGCCTGGCGCAGCCGCTCCTCGGCCGTGTCGCCGAGCGACTGCGCCTTCTTGCTCTCGCTCTTCTTGTCCGCGTAGTGCTCGATGAGCATCTGGAGCGGGTCTTCCACGCAGTTGCCCGCCGCGTCGAAGACGCGCTCGTCGAACAGCAGCCGCCGGCACAGCTCCCGGCCCCGCTCGTCGATCGAGGCCAGCGGCATGATCTTGGCCGCGTGCAGGATCGCCGAATCGAGCCCGTACTCCAGCGCGTAGTGCAGGTACATGCTGTTGAGCACCTGCCGGGTGTACGGCGACAGCCCGAACGAGCAGTTCGAGAGCCCGACGTGCGTGAGGGCGCCGGGCAGGTTCTGTTTGATGAGCCGAATCGCCTCGAAGGTGGCGAGCGCGCTCTTGCGCGTCTGCTCCTGCCCCGTGGAGACCGGGAACACGAGCGGGTCGAACAGCAGGTCCGTCGGCGGGATGCCGTACTCGTTGACGACGATGTCGTAGATCCGCTTGGCGACCTCGAACTTCCACTCCGCGGTGTCGGCCTGCCCCTTCTCGTCGATGGTGAGCGCGACGAGCGACGCGCCGTACTTCTTCGCGAGGACCGTCTTCGGGTCGAGCGTCTTGCGGCCGTCCTCGAGGTTGATGCTGTTGATGAGCGCTTTACCGGAGCACAGCTTCAGCCCGGCCTCGATGACGTTCAGCTCGGTGCTGTCGAGCATGATCGGCTTCGTCAGCACCTCGTTGTACCGCTTGATGACCTCCTTCATGTCGCGGACGCCGTCGCGGCCGACGTAGTCCACGCACACGTCGAGCACGTGAACGCCCTCGCGCTCCTGCTCCTTCGCCATCTCAACGAGCCCGTGCCAGTCGTCCTTTTCGAGCAGCTGCTTGAACTTCTTCGAGCCGTTCGTGTTGGTCCGCTCGCCGACCAGCAGCGGCCTCTGGTCCACGAGCAGCTCCTGCGCGCTTTGCAGGCTCGACACGGCGGGCAGGTACACGGGCGTGCGTGCCGCGGGCTTCCGCCCGGAGAGCTTGTCGCACACGGCCTTCAGGTGCGCGTGCGTGGTCCCGCAGCAGCCGCCGATGATGTTGGCGCCGTACTCGGCGACGAACCGCTCGTGCCACGCGGCGAGCCCCGCGGGGTCGAGCGGGAAGTACGTCTCGTCGCCCCGCGTCTCGGGCATGCCCGCGTTAGGGAGCACGCTGAGGAGCTTGCGGCTGTGGCGGCTCAGGTGGCGGATGTCGTCGCTCATCAGGTCCGGGCCGACCCCGCAGTTCATCCCGACCACGTCGATCTCGTCGATCGGGTCGAGCGCGACCAGCGCGCCGGGGATGTCGGTGCCGGGGAGCATCTTCTTGTTCGCGTCGATGATGGTGAGCTGAACCATCAGCGGGAGCCGCACGCCGGCGCGTTTCATCTCCTCAACGGCGGCGATCGCGACGCACTTCGCCTGGAGCAGGTCGAAGCACGTTTCGACGAGGATCGCGTCCACGCGCTCCTCGATCATCGCGCGGAGCTGCGGGCGGTAGGCGTCGGCGAGCCGGTCGAAGTCGATGTAAATGGCCGGGTCGGTCAGCGACGGCATCTTGGTGCCGGGGCCGACGCTGCCGATCACGAACCGCGGCCGGTCGGCGGTGGCGAACTCGGCGGCCACTTCCTTCGCGAGCCGGATGTTCAGCCGGTTGATCTCGTCGAGCCGGTCGGCCATGCCGAACTCGCCGAGGCCGATCGCGTTCGCGTTGAAGGTGTTGGTCTCGACCCCGTCGCACCCGGCGGCGAAGAACCCGCGGTGGATCTCGCGGATCCAGTCGGGGTGCGTGTACACCAGCGCGTCCGACAGGTTCATCAGCGACTTGCCGGCGGACGAGTAGCCCCAGTCCTTCTCCGTCGGCTTGTACTTGTGGAGGCTGGTGCCCATCCCGCCGTCGAGGATGACGACGCGCTCGCGAGCGAGGTCGAGGAACGGGTGGCGGAAGGAACTCGGCATGGGGCGCCTGTTGGTGCTCAGGGTGCGTGTGTGGCTGTTATACCGAATTGAAGTCGCAAGTCTTAACGTCCGCAAGGCGGAACCGCGGACCGGCCGGAACTTATATGCGGCTTGCGACCCGATCAAAAAGTGAGCGGCCGACTCGCACCTTCCGTGGGCGAGTCGGCCGCGACCTGCCGTGGCGTCCGTGCCACAGGCCGCACGCCGGTCCGGTTCGGGTTCCAACGGCCCTTCGCAGCGGGGCGGGGAAGCGTGTCCGCCCCGGGCGTCGTCCCTAACACCACTCCCGGCGCGATCCTTGCGGCGGGTGCGAAGGGCCTCGAACCGGCCCGGTTGCCGTGCGTCGTAACGACGAAGCCCCCGCTCACGGCGCGCAGAGCCGTGAACCAAACAAGGGTCGCCGTGTGTCTCGTGGACTTGGCCCGCCGGAGCGAGGGGCGGGAAGGATATCGCGGCCGTTCGCCGCGACCGCCGCTAACGGGCGGTCGCGGAGTTTAGGCCGGGGCTGATTCTCCGACGCGGAAGCGGTGACTTGGACAGAGGCGTTCGTCGGGTAACGATCATCCCGATTCCTCGCGTCGGTTGCGTCTCGGTCATGGGGGGAACGATACCCGCTGCGCCGATTGTGTCAACGGGGAAGCCACTGCCAACGCGATGTCAGTGGCAAAAATTGAAAAGTACTGAAGTTTCCAGCACTTCACGCCGACACGCGGCTCGCGACCTGCGTGAGTCAAGGGGTCGCGGGCGTGAGGCCCCGCGACCGGACCGGTCTCTCCCTGTGAGGCGTAATTCGTTGCGGGAAAGTGATTTGGAAAGCCGAGAACGGAGCAGGGAGGGGGGAGAGCAGAAAAAAACGAATGTCCCGAAAAAGAAAACGCCTCCGCCTGTGCCGTGTGCGCCGCCGGTTGGGAACCCGCTATTGAGAAGGGAACCTCGCCCGAGCGTGAGCGGATCCCACTACAATCCCGGCCGAAACCGGGGATGGGCTTGCGCGCGGCTCGAGCCTTAAAATAAAGGCTCCCAAGCAGGTTAGTGTAGGTTCGCCAATTGAATGCGACGCATCACGAACACCGCAGAGGCGAACTCATAATACCCTCAGGGCGCGAGCAAATCAAACCGAGTGTCTGCGCGGCGCCGGCGCCAAAGGAGCGAAAAATCGACAACGGACGGATCGTATCGATCTGCCTGACACGTTGCGTCCGTCGGAGCGGCCGTCGGCCCCTCGTACCACTAACCGCGTGGCGGACGAGTTAGGGGTTGGGGCGGCGCCTCGTCCCTATAACAACTCGGGCGCACGCTCCTCTCTCCGCGTTCGCGCATCCCCGCTGAAGTGACCGGGCCGCTTACGGAACGTCCCCCCATGTCCAACCACGTGCGCACCCCACGCGAAGTCCTGGCGCTGCTCCGCGAGCGCGAGGTGAAGGCCGTCGACTTCCGGTTCATGGACTTCCCGGGGCTGTGGAAGCACTTCACCGTGCCCGCCGAGGTGCTCGACGAGAACGCGTTCGAGGACGGCATCGGGTTCGACGGGTCCAGCATCCGCGGGTGGGTCGCGATCAACGAGTCCGACATGCTGCTGATGCCGCAGCCGGACACGCTGTTCATCGACCCGTTCTGCAAGGACATCACCCTGGCGATGCTGTGCAACATCCAGGACCCGCTCACGAAGGAGGACTACTCGCGGGACCCGCGGAACGTGGCCCGCAAGGCCGTGAACTACATGAAGTCCACCGGCGTGGCGGACGCCGCGATGTTCGGGCCGTCGCTCGAGTTCTTCGTGTTCGACGACGTGAAGTTCGACCAGACCCCGCACTCCGCGTTCTACTACGTGGACTCGGGCGAGGGGCAGTGGAACACGGGCCGCGACGAGCGCCCGAACCTGGGGTACAAGATCCCGTACAAGCAGGGGTACTTCCCGTGCCCCCCGCAGGACGCGCTGCACGACCTGCGCAGCGAGATGATGCTGGCGATGATGCAGTGCGGGATGACGGTGGAGAGCCACCACCACGAGAAGGCCAGCGGCGGCCAGTGCGCGATCAACGTGCGGTACGACGACCTCGTCGCGATGGCCGACAACGTGCTGAAGTACAAGTACGTTGTGAAGAACGTGGCCCGGCGGCACGGCAAGGCCGCGTCGTTCATGCCCAAGCCGCTGTTCGAGGACTACGGCAGCGGGATGCACGTCCACGTGTCGCTGTGGAAGGACAAGGGCGGCGACCGCGTGAACCTGTTCTCCGGGAGCGACTACTCGGGCCTCTCGGACACGGCCATGTACGCGCTGGGCGGGCTGCTGAAGCACGCCCCGGCGCTGTGCGCTATCACCAACCCCACCACCAACAGCTACAAGCGGCTGGTGCCCGGGTACGAGGCGCCGGTGAACCTCGCGTACAGCCAGCGGAACCGGTCCGCGGCGGTCCGCATCCCGGTGTACTCGTCGCGGGCGAAGTCAAAGCGGCTCGAGTTCCGCATCCCGGACGGGGCCGCGAACCCGTACCTCGCGTTCGCCGCGATGCTGATGGCGATGCTCGACGGCGTCCGCAACAAGACGCACCCCGGCGAGCCGCTGGACAAAGACATCTACGACATGCCCGCGGAGCAGTTGCAGAACGTCCCCAAGACCCCCTGCACGCTCGACGAGGCGCTCACCGCGCTGGAGCGGGACCACGACTTCCTGCTGCACGGCAGCGTGTTCACCGAGGACGTGATCGAGACCTGGATCGACTACAAGCGGCGGACGGAGGTGTCCGCGATCCGCGTGCGCCCGCACCCCTACGAGTTCGCGCTGTACTTCGACAGTTGAGGGCGAGGGCGCCCGACACGGCACAGCACCCCGGAGCGGTGCGCTTGTCGGATCGTGGGTGCGGCGTGACCGCCGGCGTCAAGGACGAGGTTTTCATACCGAATCCGATTGAAGAGTAACGGTACTCTGTAGCCGGCCTCTGTGAGGCCGGTGCGATACGACCGATGTCGCACCGGCCTCACAGAGACCGGATACAGAATGCAGGCGTGGATACGGATCAACCGGATTCGGTATCACTCGGGGCCGCGCGCACCGGCTCGGCGCGTTCACAACCAAACTGAGGCCGGGCGAAGCGGAAGGCGACACGAAACATTGGGCGGAACGAGAGACGGGTCACCAGAACACGCGCGCCAGCCCCTTTCGATCGGGTTTGCGCATCGCAAAGTAGATCGCCAGTCCGGTCAGCGTCACCACGACGAGGCCGGCGCCCCACGCGGTGCCGAACACCAGTCCCCAGTCGCCGAACGCCTCGCCGCTGTGGAGCCGGGTCAAGAACGGCTTGTCTTCGTACCGCTCCTCGCGCAGCAGCTCACCCGTTTCGGCGTGAAACACGAGCTTCTTGTCTTCGCCGCCAGCCGGCTTCCCCAGGAACACCGTCGTTGTCGGCGGCACGGCCTTAAAATCGACCGTGACCTTGTCCACGGGGGCCGCCGGTGCTCGCGTCGCGGCGGCCGCGAGGGCCTTTGCGACCGGGTCCGTCGCGGTGCCGCCGGCGGCCGGGAGCTTCACCTCGCTGACCCGCTCGCGGGCCTTCTCGCGCGCCTCTTCGTCCTCGCTCGTCATCTCGGCGACGCCGGCCGCGATGCCCGTGAGGGCCGCGAACAGCAAGAACGGGGCCGCCGCAAACCCGACCCACCGGTGCCACTTCCGCCACGCCGCCTGACTCACGGGCTCGCCCTCGTTCCAAACGTGTTCAGAACGGTTCCAATCGTAACCGGCGGGCGCCGGACGGGCCAGCCCGACCGCTTGGCCGAATTTTTTGCGGCGCGCGAACTTGGGCTTGAAATACCGATTTTGCGGCCGTTACACTTCTTAACTCGCTCCGCCGGGCACGATGTCCGGCCACGTTGAGTCACGGAGGACGCGCTGCAATGGCCACCCGCACCAAAGACAAAGAACCCACCCCGCCGCCGGCCCGCCCGCTGATCGCGGTCAACGCGGACATCGTGGCCCCCAAGAACGGCGCCGCGTTCGCCAAGGTCAACGTCGGGTACCTCGACGCCATCGTCGCCGCCGGCGGGCTGCCGCTGGTCCTGCCCCCGCTCCGCAAGGACAACCTGGCCGACATCGACGCGCTGCTGAACCAGTGCGCCGGGATCGTGCTCACCGGCGGCGCGGACATGGACCCGCGCCGCAACGGCCAGCCGCTCACCGCGGTCGTGAACCCGATGCCGGCCCGCCGCGAGGACGCCGACCGGTACCTGCTGGCCAAGATCTTCGAGCGCAAGATCCCGGTGCTCGGGATCGGCGTCGGGATGCAGCAGCTCAACGTGTTCGCCGGCGGCACGCTGTACATGCACCTGCCGGCCGACAACCCGAAGGCGCTGCCGCACTTCGACCAGACCGGCGCCCCGCACCGGCACATGGTGCTGATCGAGGAGAACACCCGGCTCGACGACATCTACGGCACCCAGGAGCTGCGCGTGAACAGCGCGCACCACCAGGCGATCAACCAGATGGGCAAGCGGATGCGGGTGGCGGCGAAGGCCCCGGACGGGGTGATCGAGGCCATCGAATCGACCGACCCGAACTGGTTCTGCGTGGGCGTGCAGTGGCACCCCGAGGCGGACACCGCCAGCGCCCTCGACGTGCAGATCTTCGACTGCTTCGTGCAGGCCGCCGTGCGGAACTCGGACGGCGTGCTGGCCGCGGCGTAGCTCTCATACGTGAACCCGGTTGATGAGTATCCGCGCCGCACCCTGTAGCCGGCCTCTGTGAGGCCGGTGCGACACTACCCGTGTACCACCGGCCTCACAGAGGCCGGCTACAGAAAGCAGTTACTCATCAATCGGATTCGGTGTCAGCCCCAGGTTCCAGGTCCGAGCACCAGCGCCCCGTTCGTTCGATCAAACCTGGAACCCGGAACCCTCTCGATGGTGCGCACCCTCATCGGCCTGTCGGTCGGCTCGGGGCTGGAAGGCGTGGACGCCGCGGCGGTCCGGGCCGACGGGCTCGGGCTGGGGCTCGCGCTGCGCGTGGTCGCGGCCCCCAGGGTCGCGTTCCCGCCCGGCGTGCGGGACGCGTTCCGTGCCGCCCACGGGGCTCCGGCGCCGCTCGCGCCCGAGGTCGTCCGCACGGCGGCCGAGACGCTCGTGTTCGCCGCCCGGCAGGCGCTGACCCGGGCCGCAGTGTCCCCCCGCGACGCGTTCGCGATCGGGTTCCTCGAACCCACCCGCCCCGCGGCCCCGGTGGCGGTGCGGTGGGCCGAGGTCGCCGAGCGGGTCGCCGAGCAGACCGGCGTGACCGTCCTGCACGGGTTCGCCGACCGCGACCGCGCGGCGGGCGGCGCAGGGCGGCCGGTCACCGCGGTCGCGGACTACATCCTCTTTCGCGACCCCACCGAGTCGCGCCTGCTGGTCCACCTCGGTGCGGTGTCACAGGTGTTCCTGCTCCCGGCGGGCGGAACGATCCCGACGGCGTTCGGGGGGGAACCCGGCCCCGGCAACCAACTCCTCGACCAGATCCTGTTCCACGGCACGAAGGGGCGCGAGTTCAGCGACCTGGGCGGCAAGCACGCCGTTCAGGGGCGGTGCCTGGAACCGCTCCTCGCGCGGTGGGCGGACCACCCGCACCTCACCCGGGCGCTTCCCAAAACGGTTCACCCCGAAGCGTTCGGGCGCAGCTTCCTTCTGGCGGCGTTCGAGTCGGCCCGGCTGCTCGGCGGCGGGCTCCCCGACCTCCTCTGCACCGCGACGCACCTGGCGGCCCGCGCGATCGGCGCGGCGTGCCGGGCGCCGCACATGCGCCCCGACGGCCCGCGCCGGGTGCTCCTCACCGGCGGCGGGGTGCGGAACGGGTTCTTGTGGCAACTCGTGGCGAAGCAGTTCGCCGGGAGCGTCGAGCGGGCCGACGCGGCCGGCGTGCCCGCGCTGGCTCGGAACGCTGCCGCCGCCGCCGTACTCGCGGCGCTAACGTGTGACGGCGTGCCCGGCAACCTGCCCCTCCTCACGGGCGCGGCGGGGGGCCGGTTGCTGGGTCAGATCTCGCCCGGCGACGGCCGGAACTGGGCGCGGTGCTCGGCATGGCTCGCAGACCAGACGGGCGATTACCCGCGTGCGAACCGGGCCGCGTGACCCACGAGGCGATCGCATGCCGGATAACCACTACGATCAAGCGAGTCGGTTCGCGGCCCGTCTCGACGCCGCAGCGTTCGTTGCGTGGCTGCTCAACCTGCCGGCCGCCGAGTTCGGGTTCCGCGGCTGGCTTGATACGCGAGGCGTGCCGTTTCCGGGCGCCCCGGACCGCACATCCGATACAGTTGCGCATCTCACACGTGCCGATGAGGCCGGTGTGCCGTGGCTCGTCGCGATCGAATTCCAGACGAAACCCGATCCAGAAATGTTCGGCCGGTTACTGGGCTACTTATCCGAGCTGTGGATGGAGCGGAAACCGGATGCCGAGCGCGGGAGCCGCTTTCACCTCGGCGCGGCGGTTGTTAACCTGACCGGTAACGGGCTCGCATCACGTGCAATGAACTGGCCCGCGGCGGGGCTGCTCACGCAACTGGCCGTCGCCGAGCGCAACCTTGCGAGCGAATCCGCCGCCGACCTGCTCGCCGGAATCGAATCCGGGCGCTGGTCGCGGGTGCTGCTACCGTGGGCGCCGCTTATGACCGGCGGCGATCAGCCCGACCTCATCGACTACTGGAAAGCGCTCGCGGAAGCTGAGCCAAACACCCGGCGCAAGAGCGAAATTGGCGGGCTGGCGCTGGTGTTCGCTGAGAAGGCGAGCGGCCGGGACACGTGGCAACGAAAACTGGAGGGCTGGAACGTGGAAGAATCCGCTCTGGTAAACAGTTGGATCGCTCGCGGCAAGGAGATCGGCAAGGAGATCGGCAGCGTCGAAGCGGCGCGGCGGACCGTATTGAGACTTGGGGCGAAGCGGTTCGGCGGGGCGACGCCGACCGTGAGCATGGCGATTCAATCGATGTCGGATCGCGGACGATTAGAACGCATTATCGACCGCATCTTCGACGCGGCGAGCTGGGACGATCTGCTCACCACGGAGTGACCTTCAGCCCACGAGCTTCCGCGCGAGCACCACCGCGCCCGTTACCGGGGCGTCCACCACGCCCACCGGTCCCGGGGTCACCCCGCAAGCCCGCAGCTCGCTCAGGAACCGCTCGCGGTACGCCGCGTTTTGGACCACCAGCCCGCCCGTCAGCGCTACCGGCACACCCTCGGTCGGCAATCCGCCGGCCCGCACCGCCCCCGCCGCCGTTTGCGCGAGTTCGCGCGTCTCCTGCTCGAAAATGCCCCGCGCCGTTGCGTCACCGGACGCGGCGGCGGCCAGAACCAGCGGCGCCAGCGCCGCGATCGCCGCCTTGTCCCACTTCCCCCGGTACACCGCGGGGATGAACTCCCGCGGGTCGCTCGAGCCGAGTTCCTTCAGCAGCACCGGCAGCAGCGCCGTCGGCTCCCCGATGCCGTCGGCGGCGCGGCACGCGGCGCGCAACCCGAGCAACCCCGTCCGGAACGCGCTCCCCTCGTCGCCGAGCAGGTAGCCCCAACCGCCGGCGCGGGCGTCCCGGCCCTGGGCATCAAGCGCGAAGGCGATCGAGCCCGTCCCGGCGATCACCGCCAGCCCCCACCCGTCGGGCGTTCCGGCCGCGAACAGTAGCGTCGCGTCGTTCGCGACGCTCACCTTGTGGGCGAGCTGAACGAGGTCGGCCCACCCGAGGATCACGTCCGCCCCTTCGGCGCGGTCCACCCCCGCGAGGCCGAGCGTCGCCGCCGCGACCGGCCGCCGCGACACACCGGCGGCCTTGAACGCGCCCACGACCGCCGCGTTCAGCTCGTGAAGGGCCGACGTGACGCCCACCGCCTGAATGTTCGACGGCCCGCCCTCGCCGCGCCCCAGTTCGGCGCCCGTGCGGGCGTCGGCCAGCACCGCAATCGTCTTCGTCGCCCCGCCGTCGATGCCGATGACCAGAGGTTGCGCGTCGGTCATGTGGGTTCCGCAGATGTCAGGCAGCAAAAAAGGGCGGCCGCGGTAACGGCCGTAAGGGTGGGTCCGGGAACGCCCCGGCGCGCGTGCCGGGCCTCGTTCGTGTCTTCCTTTTGTGCTCGGCGCGCTTCCGTGCGGCCAACACTTTTCTTTTATTTCTTCGCGCCCTTCACGTACCGGTCGAACCACGCGATCTGCTCGTACAGCACGTGCCCGATGGACTCGCGCGCGGCGTAACCGTGGTCCTCGTGCGGGAGCAGCACCAGCCGCACCGTACCTCCGGCGCCGCGCACCGCCTGGTACATCCGCTCGCTCTGCACCGGGAACGTGCCCGGGTTGCTGTCGGCGGCGCCGTGGATCAGGAGCAGCGGCTCCTTGATCTTGTCCGCGTAGTAGAACGGCGACATCCGACCGTACACCTCGGGCGCCTCCCAGAACGTGCGGCGCTCGTTCTGAAACCCGAACGGGGTGAGCGTCCGGTTGTACGCCCCGCTCCGCGCGATCCCCGCCTTGAACAGGTCGCCGTGCGCGAGCAGGTTCGCGGTCATGAACGCGCCGTAGCTGTGCCCCATCACCCCGACCCGCGCGGGATCGACGCCGAGTTCGGCGGCCTTGTCGAGCGCCGCCTTCGCGTTCGCGTTGAGCTGGTCCACGAAGTTGTTGTTCGCGGTTTCCGGCGGCCCCACGATCGGCATGGACACTTCCATCACCGCGTACCCCTGGGTGAGGAAGAACAGGTGCGAGTACCCGCTCACGGCGGTGAACCGGTGCGGCGACCCCGTCACCTGCCCCGCGGTGTCGGCGGACGCGAACTCCACCGGGTACGCGTAGAACACCCCCGGCACCTTCTCGCCGTCCTTGTGGCCCGGCGGCAGGTGCAGCGTGAACGAAATGGCGGTGCCGTCCGCCCGCTTCGTGGTCACGAGCTGCTTCTTCGCCTTCCGGAGTTCCGGCGCGGGGTCGGCGTTCGTGGTCAGCGGCTTCTCGTGCGGGCCGTCGCGGAAGAAGTAGTTCGGCGGCTCGCTCACGGACTCGCGCCGGACGAGCAACTTGGTCCCGGTGCCGTTCAGCACCCGGACCACCTCCTCGTAGCTCCCCTCCGGGCAGTGGAACAGGCGCTCGGCCTTTTGCGTCCGGAGGTCGTACCGGTCGAGGAACGGGCGGTCGCCCTTCGGGCTCGCCCCGTCGCCCTTCATGAAAATGGTGTCGCCCGCCGGGTCGCCGGCGGTGCGGATCACCGAGTGCCCGCTCGGGAGCTGGCGCAGCAGCGGCGCGCCGGGGTCGCCGTACCGGTCCTGCACCGAGCGCTCGAACAGCAGCTTCGGCTCGTCCGCGAGGACCGGGCTGCTCGCCGCCAGGAACGTGCGGCCCCACTTGCGGTCGCGGTCGTAGTCGCGGACCAGCATCCGGTTACCGGTGGGGAAGAAGTCGAGCCCCGCGAACCGGTGCTCGACCTTCATCAGCTCGGTGCCCGTGACCGCCTCGGCGCCGACGGTCGCGGTGACGATCGCGTCGCGGTGCGGGACCTTCTTCTTGGGGTCGCCGTCGTCCCGCGCCTCGGCCCAGATGAGCGCGTGCGGCAGGGTCGGGACCCACCGGATCGCGCGGGGGCCGGTCGGCACGCCCTCGATCGGCACCTTGTCCTGGAGCGGCAACTCGGCGACGGTCGCGGACCGCTCCCCGCTCGACTTGAACACCTCGACGGCCCGCGGGAACGCGGTGTACGGGTGCAGGTACGAGAACGGCTTCTGCGCGCGGAACGCCAGGACGAACTGGCCGTCGGGCGAGGGGTCGGAGCCGATGTTGATCGCCGGCCGGCCCACGTTCCGGACAGTCGGGTTGCCGGGCTCCCCGCTCACCACCGCGAGCTGCGAGGTGCAGTAGTACTCGAACAGTGCCGCGTCGTGCGGGTCTTTCAGGAGGTCCTGGTAGGTGCGCACGGGCGCCGCCGTGCCGCCGCTCTCTTGCACCACGGGGCCGACGGGCGCGGCCGGGGGCCGGGGGGCCTCGCCGCGCCCGTCGGGCACCAGTTGCACGAGCAGCGACCGCCCGTCGGGCATCCACTGGACGGACGAGCCGACCGCGGCGCTCAGCCGCACGCCCTTCACCGGTTCGAGCTTCGGGTCGTCGAGCGCGCACACCCACAGCTCGATGCCCGCGTCGGTAAAGTTCTCCACCGCGAACCGCTTCCCGTCGGGCGCCCAGAGGGGGAACCCGATCCGACCGTGTTCGGGCAGGGCGAGCGCCTTCGGCTCCCCGCCGGTGACCGGCAGTAGGGCCAGCCCGGTGGCCCGCGCCGGGCGGGCGGGGCCGTTGGTCTTGGGGTTGATGCGCAGCCCCGCGAGCCGCAGCATCGGCGCCGCGACCTCTTCAATCGAGGGATAGCGGGCGGTCTGCACCAGGAGGATGTGTTCGCCCGTGGGCGAGACCGAGAGGCCCGGGGGGGCGGGCGCGTCGAGGATGTCGAGCACCGCTTGCGGCGGCTTCTGGTAGCCGTCCTGACCGAACGCGTCTACGGAACTGAACAACACGAACACCCCGCACAAGAACGCACGCAACATGGCTGCCCTCCCGAACGTCGTTCAGGCAGTATACTGAGGCGTTAGAAACCCACCCCCGGCTCTCCCGAGTAGGAGAGGTGGCGCCGCGAACAGCCCGACGCGAGACCCCGGCGCCAACGTTTTACCCCGGCGGTGCCCCTCCCTGAAGAAGGGCACGCCTCACCTCCGCGGGAGGCCGGGGCGGGTTCCGTTCGGACCTCTCACCCCACACCCCGCCATGAAACTCACCCGCCTGCTCGCACTCCTCGCCCTGCTCGCGGCGCCGCCGTCGGCCCGCGCCGAAGACAAACCGATCGTCCTCGACGGCGGCGCCGGCCCCGGGAAGGGCAAGCACGTCGTCCTCGTCAGCGGGGACCAGGAGTACCGCTCGGAGGAGGCGATCCCGCAGCTCGCCAAGATCCTCTCGAAGCACCACGGGTTCAAGTGTACGGTTCTGTTCACGGTGGACCCCAAGGACGGCACCGTCAACCCGAACATCAGCAACGTTCCGGGCCTCGACGCGCTCAAGACGGCGGACCTGTTCGTCGTCTTCACCCGGTTCCTCAAGCTGCCGGACGACCAGATGCAGCACATCGCCGATTACATCGACGCGGGTAAACCGGTGGTCGGGCTGCGGACCTCGACGCACGCGTTCAACGACATCCCGAAAACGAGCCCGTTCGCCCGGTTCAACAACGGCAGCGGGGCGCCGGGCTGGGAGGGCGGGTTCGGCAAGCGGGTGCTCGGCGAGAAGTGGGTGGCGCACCACGGCGCCCACGGCAAGGAGGGCACCCGCGGGGTCGTCGTGAAGGGGCAGGAGGGGCACGCCATCCTGAAGGGCGTCGCGCCCGGCAGCGTGTTCGGGACCACGGACGTGTACACGGTCACGCTCCCGCTGCCCGACTGCACGCCGCTCTTGCTGGGCGAGGTGACCGAGACCCTGAAGCCGGACTCACCCGCGGTGAAGAACAAGAAGAACGATCCGATGATGCCGGTCGCGTGGACCAAGGCCTACAAGGCCGCGGGGGACAAGACCGGGCGTGCGTTCACGACCACAATGGGCGCGTCGCAGGACCTGGAGTTCGAGGGGACCCGTCGGCTGATCGTGAACGGGTGCCTCTGGGCCGCCGGACTGGAGGACAAGATCCCCGAGAAGGCGAACGTGGACCTCGTGGGCGAGTACAAGCCGACGCCGTTCCGGTTCAAGGGGACCGCGGAGTGGGTCAAGCAGCCGGTGAAGCCGGCAGACCTGGTGAAGTAGTTCGGACCGGACCCGTTCCGTGCGGCGGGGCGGCCGGCTCTCCGCCGCACGGAACAGGGTTCCGCGGCGCGCGGTGCCATCAGTCGTGTGATGGACAAGATTCCCCCACCGATCGCCGGCTTCCCCTCCGGACCGCGTCCGCCATCCGCCCGGACGGCGCCGCAACGAGGCTCCCGTACCGCACGTGGGTGCTCCGCTGGGGCGCAGACGGGACATTCGCTGACGGTCGACTGCTCACGGGCTACCCGTTCGCTGGGTGGTCGCTACCCACGAATTTTCAGCCCGAACCGCATGTGGAGCGGCGGAACGAGCGGAGCGAGGTCCCGGCGTCGCATCGCTATTGCGACGCAAATGCTTACCAGGAAGGTGCTTGCAAGAATAAGCCGGCGCGACCGGGAACGCGCGGGCGGTTCTCGCAGCCCGTTCGTGGCGTGCGCACCGTTGTGCCACAAAAGGGAGCCGCGAGCCCCGCTGCCAGTGGATCCGGGCCGCGCAACCTCTTGCAGTCGCTGCACCTTCCCGCTCCGGCCAGTTCTTCAGCCCCGGCCCGAAATCCTGTGCTACGGTTCCCCTAGTTCGTTCGCACCCGCTACCCCTCCGCACGACGGGGCACGCCCGATGTCTGTTCGTTTCGAAGCCCAGGTCGAGCCGATCTCGGGCTACAAACTGCTCGACCGACTCGGCGCCGGCGGGTTCGGCGAGGTGTGGCGCTGCGAGGCCCCCGGCGGCATCTTCAAGGCCATCAAGATCATCCACGGCGACCTGCGGTCCCGGGACAACGACTTGGTGCGGTACGCCGAGCAGGAACTCAAGTCCCTCAAGCGGGTCCAGCAGGTGCGGCACCCGTACCTGCTCGCGCTCGACCGGTACGACATCGTCGACGGCCGGCTCATGATCGTGATGGAGCTGGCCGACTGCAACCTGTGGGACCGGTTCCGCGAGTGCCGCGACCGCGGGCTCCCGGGCATCCCCCGGGACGAGCTGCTCCAGTACATGACCGAGATCGCCGAGGTGCTGGACCTGTTCAACGACCAGTTCCAGCTCCAGCACCTGGACATCAAGCCGCAGAACCTGTTCCTCCTGTACAACCACGTGAAGGTGGCCGACTTCGGGCAGGTGAAGGACCTCCAGGGGCTGATGGCGGAGGTGACCGGCGGCATCACCCCGGTGTACGCCGCCCCTGAGACGTTCGACGGGGTCATCACCCGCTACTGCGACCAGTACAGCCTGGCCTGCGTGTACCAGGAGCTGTTGACCGGGGTGCGGCCGTTCGACGGCAGCAGCATGAGCCAGTTGCTCATGCAGCACCTGAACCTGCCGCCGAACCTGACCCCGAGCCCGCCGAACGACCGGCCCGCGCTCGCGCGCGCGCTGTCCAAGAAGCCCGAAGACCGGTGGCCCAACGTCGCCTCGCTGGTCCGCTCGCTCGCCGGCGCGCCGGCCCCCTCGGGCGTCTTCCCGAAGTACCCCGCGGCGGACAACGACACGCCCACGATGATCGGCCTGCCGCCCAACATCGCTCCGCCCGGCGCGGCTGCGGCGGCGGCGCTCGTGTCGGTCGCGGACGACACCCCGTCGCGCGGCGGCGAGATCTACGGCCCGGTGTTCACCCCGGCCCCGCCGGAACTCGGCGGCGACGGCCCGCTCCAGCCCGCGATCGTCATCGGGCTGGGGAACGCCGGGCTGCGGGTGATCCAGCGGCTCCGGTTCGAGCTGCACGAGCGGTACGGCCCGCCCGCGACCACGCCGGCGCTCCGCACGCTGTACATCGACACCGACCCGGACGGCCTGGAGGAGGCCGGGCGCGAGCGGTTCAGCGACCGGCTCGCCGCCCTCAGCAGCGACGAGGTGTTCCCCGCCCGGCTGAACCGCGCCGGCCACTACCTCAAGCCGCGGTTCAACGGCCGCTCGCTCACCGAAGGGTGGTTCGACCCGCAGCTCCTGTACAAGCTCCCCCGCAACCCGCTCACCCTCGGGGTGCGGCTGTTCGGCCGGCTCGCGTTCCTGGACCACTACCGCTTCATCATGGCGAAGGTGCAGGCCGAGATCGACGCCGCGGTGGCCCCCGACGCGCTGCTGCTCACGGAGGCGCGGACCGGGCTGAAGCGGCGCACCAACCGGCCCCGGGTGTACGTCGTCGCCGGCACCGGCGGCGGCACCGGCGGCGGCATGTTCCTCGACCTGGCGTACGCGGTGCGCAGCCGGCTGAAGCGCATGGGCTACGACCGCCCGGACGTGCGCGGGCTGATGGTGGTCCCGCCCGCGGACGCGACGCTCACCCCGCCGCAGGCGCTGGGCAACACCTACGCGGCCCTCACCGAGCTGAACCACTACAGCCGGCCCGACACGGTGTTCACCGCCCACTACGACGAGCGCAGCGGGTTCGTGAAAGAGACCGACGCCCCGTTCGCGCGGTGCTACCTGCTGCCCGGGCCGGCCGCCGGCCCGAGCTCCCCGCCGGGCTCGGGCGTCAGCCCGGTGGCGCGGCGCACCCCGGCGAACATCCCGAACCCGGGCGCGCGCCCCCGGCCCGGCTCCGGGGCGGCGAACAAGCCGGGGTCGCGGGTGATCTCGCTCGCGGCCCAGCGCACCCCGGACCCGAGCGCCGCCCTGTCCGCGCTCCGGCCGTTCGGCGACGCGGCCGAGCGCATCCGGCTGGACCTGTTCGCCCAGGTGGGGCGGGCCGCGGACGAGGCCCGCGCCGCCGAAGAACACGACCGGGACGAGCGGCCCCGCGGGGTGACGGTCGGGGCGTTCGGCATCGCGACGTTCGACTGGCCCCGGGCCGAGGTGGTGTCCCGCACCGCCGCGACGGTGGGCCGCGCGCTGCTCAAGCGGTGGGCCGCCCCGGACCTCAAGCGGGTGCGCGAGCAGATGCCCGGCATCGCGGCCCAGCGGTGGACCCAGCTCGGGCTGGACCCCGACACGATACTCGGGCACCTTCAGTTCGCCGCCGAACAGGCGGCCGGCGGGAAGATCGACGAGCGGGCGGCCGCGGCCACCGAGCCGCTGGTCCCGCGCGGGTGGCTGAACCGGCTCCCGGAGCCCACCCAGGTGGGCGTCGCCCTCGACACCATCAACCGGCTGCTGGGACCGCCCGCCGCCGCGCTGAAGCGCCCGCTCACCGCGCTCGAGGAGGCCGTCGCCAAGGTCGCCGCGGACGCCGCCGCCGCGTTCGCCCTCGACCTCCGCACCCTGGCGCCCGTTCTGGTCGACGACGCCGAGTTCCGGCTGGCGGGCACGGAGGAGCTGTTCCGCCAGTTTCTCGCGACCACCGACCGGCTGATCGAGCGGTACACGCAACTGGCGGCCGAGCTGGACGCGAAGGCGGTGAGCGGGTTCGAGTGCCTGTCGCACTACGCCCACTACCAGCGGGGCATGTGGAAGCCGAGCGCCGCGGAGCTGACCGACGCGCTGCGCCTGTACCCGCGGGCGCGGTTCCAGGCGGTCACCTTCCGGCAGCTCGTCGGCGCCTACCAGACCGTCCGCGACACGCTGAGCGAGCAAGTCGCGGACGTGGCGGTGGCGCGGCAGCGGATGGCGGCCGCCGCGGCGAGCGTGCCGGAGGAGCCGCCGGAGCCGCCGGTGTCGCTGCGCCGGCTCATGCCCGCCGGGTGCGTCAGCCTCGGCGACGCCGTGGACCGGTTCCTAAAGGTGCTCACCGACGCGGACCTGGCGGAGATCGACCGCCGGGTGCAGTCGGTGCTGGAGCCGGAGACCGGCGGGCTGTTCCAGGTGTGCCTGAACTCGTCGGCGGGCGTCGAGGGCGTCATCGCGGTGGTGTTCGAGGAGACCCGGCTGCACCTCGACCGGCGGCTCGGCGAGGTGGGGCTGGCGGCGATGTTCGCCGAGCGGTTCCGCACCCCGCAGCAGGCCGAACGCGCGATCGAGCAGGCGTACCAGGAGGCCGAGCCGGCGTGGGTCGGCAACGGCCCGTGGGCCGGCTCGGAGGTGACCGTCCTCGCCTGCCCGGCCGGGGCGTCGGGCGAGGCCCTGCGCGAGCTGGCCCGGCGCGCGATCCCGGTGGCCGGGCTCCCGATCGCGGAGAGCCGCGACGACCTGACCATCTACCGCGAGTGGGCGTCGGTGCCGCTGGCGGCGCTGCCGCACCTGGGGCCGGCCGCGGCCGACGCGTACCGGACGATCCCGGAAGTCGCCCAGTGCAGCGCTCACGCCCGGCTCGACGTCACCGCCTGGCTCGACGTGGACGCGCCCTGAGCAAAGCCGCGAAGAAGATGAAGAGGATTGGCCGCAAAAAAGCACAAAGGGCACAAAAGAAAACCGAAGAGGAAGACAGAAGAGGATCGGCCACAAAAAAGCACAAAGGGCACAAAAGGGAACCAAGGACCAAAGCAGAGGAGTGAGTTCAACACATTTCTGCTGTCTTCGTCCTGGTTTTCTTTTGTGCCCTTTGTGCTTTTTTGTGGCCAATCCTCTTCTGTCTTCGTGACCAATCCGCTCTTACCCGAGGGTCACTTCGATGCCGCTCATGTCCTCGTGCGCCAGTCCCAGTGCGATCCGCGCGAACACCTCATCGCGGGTCTTGTTCCGGGTCTCGTAGTCCTTGAGGAACCACCAGAACCGGTACTCCACCACCTTCACGCTCCCCTTCTGGGTGTACCGCAGCACCGTCACCCCGTTCTCGGCCGACACGTTCTTGCACTGCCCCACCGCCGCGCGGATCACGCCGATCACCTTGCCGGCGTCTTTGTCTGTGCTCACGGTCACCGCGAGGGTGTCGTAAGTCTCCGTGCCCTTCGACAGGTTCTCCAGCGCCGACTCCGTGACCTTCCGGTTCGGTACGCTGAACACCAGCCCGCTGGAGGTCTTGAGGGCGGTCGAGCGCCAGGTGATGTCGACCACCCGGGCGGCCTCGATGTCGCCGAGCCGGACCACGTCGCCGACCTGGAACCGGCGCTCGGCGAAGATGACGACCGACCCGAGCACGTCGGCGATCATCGGCCGGGCGGCGAGCGCCACCGCCAGCGCGCCGATCGCCAGCGCAATCACCAGCGCCGTCACGTCGTACCCCAGCACGCTGAGGGTGAGGGCAACCGCCGCCCCCCAGGTGGCGGCCCGCACCCCGCGGCGCAGCACCGCCAGCACCGGCGACGGGTTCCCCGCCGCGTCGGTACCGCCCCGCATGCCCCGGCGCAGGGTCAGCAGCACCACCGCCGGCAGGATCAGCGCGCCGAGCAGGATCAGTCCGACCTTGATGCCGGTGGCCCGCAGCCCGCGGAGCCGGGCGTCCTGGAGTTCGGCCCGGGCACGACCGATCTCGCCGCCGCCCGCCGGGAGCTTGGTCTGCTGGGCGAACTTCGCGGGCTCGGGCGCCGCGTTCCCGGTCAGGGCTTCCACCCGCCGCGCCGCCGCGGCGGCAACGGCGCTCAGCCGGGCGGCCTCGTTCTGGTAAGTGGCCGCTTCGGCGCGCAGCCCGTTGGGAGTAAGCTGCGCACTGAGCCATTCGTCCCACCCGCGGGTCTCTGCGGTCGCGTTCGAGCGCCGCGCCAGAACCGCGCGCAGCTTCGCGGCGTCGGCGGCCTCGCGCGTCGTGAGGTCCACGAGCTGGTCGATGACCTCGCGCTGGCGCTTCAGGTTGTCGGCCCGCTCGTCGCCGTCGACCAGCTCGCGGTAGTACGCGGCGAGCAGCTCGGCCGCGCCCAGCGCGGGCTTCGAGCGGTCGAACGCCAGCGCCCAGTCCCACTCGCCGGCCTCGCGGGCGAGCCGCTCGGCGGCCCGCTGGTCGAGCCGCTTCTGCTCCGCCTCGGTGCGGTCCTTGTACGCGAGCGCGAGATCGGTCCCGAGCTTCTGGAGCTCGTTGAGCAGCGCGAGCCGCTCGGACACGCGGGCGTGGAGCTGCGCGGTGAGGTTCTTAACGTTGTCGGCGTCGGCGTCGGGCTTGCGGAGGGCGTCGCGTTCCTGGCGCAACTCGGCCAGGGCTTGTGCCGCCTCGTGGGCGTCGCTCTCCAGGGCGGCGCGGCCGACGCTCGTGCTCGCGTCCGGCGCTTTCGCAGGGTCCAGGTCGCCGGCCGCGACGCGGCGGCCGATTTCCGTCGAGATCAGCCCCAGGCGCGTCACCGCACGACGGGCGGCATCAAGGGTGGTGGCGTAAGCGACGGTCTTTTTCTCCAACTCGTCCAGCGCCGCCGCGAGCGCCTTCTCCTTGTCGGCCCGCTCGTCGGCGGTGCGAAGCCGGGCCGCCATGTATTGCTGTGCCGCCCTGAGCTTTTCCACCGCCTTCGGTAGCGGGGTGGTCGCGTCGAACGGAGCCGCACCGGCCGGCGGGAGCGGCTCCTTGACCCAGGCGACCGCGGCCCGCGCGTCACGGACCGCGGCGCGGTCCGCGTGGAAGTCGCGGGCGTCCCCGACGGCCGCAGCCGTCTTCTCGGCCAGCACCTGACGGAGCCCGGCGATCTCGTCCGCGAGCCGCTGCGGGTTCATCAGGCGAATCTGGCTCTCGTACTGCGCCGTCGCGGTTGCGTCGGTTTGGGCGCCTTTCAGAGCCTCGACTTTCGCCGCGGAGCCGGTCACCGCGGCTCGGGCGTCGGCAAGTTCCTTCTCCAGCGCGCCGAGATCGCTTTTGGCCTTTTCGGTAGCCGTTTTTGCTTCTTGTGTGCGCGTCTTGAGTTGAGCGGCGGCGGCGGCGAGCTGCTGCGGCGCGATCGCGTCGGGCAGGTCGCCCGCGCCCGCCTTTACCGCCGCCGTCGCCGTAGCCTTCAACCGGAAGAGGAGGTCGTCCGCGGCCTGTGCGACACGATCGAACTCCGCACCCGCGCCGCCGACCGCGAGCAGGGCCGAATGAACGGCCTCGAGCGCACGCACGCGGGCGGTGAGGTAATCGCCCCGGGCCTGTTCGGCCTTGATCGCCGCGTCGTCGGGCTGGAGCGAGATCGGCCCGGGCGCCGGCGGCTTGAGGTCGGTGACCTGCTGGCGGGCCTTGGTCGCGTCTGCGACGCGAAGGGTGAGGCGCCCGTGGGCCACGTCCACCGCGCCCTTGTGCCCCACCCACTCCTGCGCGAGCCGCTCGGCGAGCGGCTTCAGTTCGTCGGCGGTGTGGCCCGTGAGCTGGTCCTCGAACGCCTTACGCGCCTGCGCCGGGTCCGGTTTGGGAGGCGCGTTCTTATCGTCCGATCGGCCCGCGCCGGCTAACAGGCACAGGGCGGCGATCAGGAGAGGAGCGGCGAGGCGAATCCGGGTGGGGAGCATGGTGTCTCGCGCGTGCGGTTTGGGTGCAACATCCGCGGCACGGTGAGTTTAGTTACTCGCCGGCGCCGCCGGAAGTGGCCGGGCGGTTGCGGTTGCGTGTTTCGCACCGGTTCGCTATGCGCCGAGCGAAATACGTTCCAGTTCGGTACGAACTCCGGCCCGAGGCGGTTTAAGGATGAGGCGAGTCCGCCGCTCCCTGTTCGCGTGCGCGGTTGCGGTTTCAGGAGCCGCGGCCGGGTGCAGCACTGCGGACACGTTCCTCGACCGCCCCGCCTCGACCGCCCGCGGGCAACTCCAGACGCGGCCCGGTGCAACCGGCATCGCGTCACCGCCCAAATCGTTGAGCGCCGGTAAACCTCCCGTCGTGAATGCGGCGCCGCCGCTGGAGCCCGCGGACAGGCCGCTCCCGATCAACCTCGCCACGGCGCTCCGCCTGTCGAACGCGCGCCCGTTGGACGTGCAGATCGCCGGGCAGCAGGTGGCCGCGGCGGCGGCGGTGTACGACCGCGCCCGGGTGCTCTGGCTGCCGAACGTCTCGCTGGGTACCGACTACTTCGCGCACACCGGGCCGCAGCAGAACTTCGCCGGGGAGTTGGTGAAGTCGAACCGGAACACGTTCATGGCCGGGTTCGGGCCGAACGTGGTGTTCTCGTTCTCGGACGCCGTGTACGCGCCCCTCGCCGCGCGCCAGGAGTTGCGCGTGCGGCAGGCCCAGCAGCAGAGCGCCGCCAACGATTCTACGCTCGCCGCGGCCGAGGCGTACTTCGGGATCCAGCAGGCGCGGGGCGACCTGGCCGGCGCGCTGGCCGCCGAGGCCCGCGCGGAGGAGTTGGCCCGCAAGACCACGGAACTCGCGAAGGGGCTCGCGCCGCCCGCCGAGGAGCACCGGGCGCGTGCGGAACTCGGGCGCCGCAAGCTCGCGGTGGCCGCGGCGCGCGAGCGCTGGCGCACCGCCAGCGCCGAACTCGCCCGCGTCCTGCGACTGGACGCCGCGGCGGTGGTCGAGCCGGCGGAGCCCGCGTTCCTGCCGGTCACGGTGATCGACCCGACCGTGGCCGTCGACGACCTGATCCCCCTTGCCCTCTCCACCCGTCCCGAACTGGCGGGCAACCAGGCGCTCGTTCAGGCGACGCTGGCGCGGCTGAAACAGGAGAAGATCCGCCCGCTGGTGCCGAGCCTCGCCGTTCGCAGCGTGTCCACCAACCCCAGCGGCTCGCTGGGCTACGGGACGTTCGGCGGCGGGCGCTCCGGGGACCTGAAGAACTTCGACGGCCGGTTCGACATCGACGTTCAGCTCTTGTGGGAGTTCTCGGCGCTGGGGCTCGGGAACCGGGCCCGGGTCCACGAGCGGCGGGCGGAGCACGAACTGGCGACGCTCGAGCTGTTCCGCACACAGGACCGCATCGCGGCGGAGGTGGCGACGGCGTTCGCCCAGGTGCGTGCGGCGGCACTGCGCCTAAACGCGGCCGAGCCGGCGCTCCGGGAGGCGATCGAACTGGTGCAAAAGAGCACGGAGGGGCTGGGCCAGACGCGACGGGTCGGGGACGCGCTCACGCTCGTGGTCCGCCCGCAGGAGGCGGTGGCGGCGGTGCAAGCGTTCGCGCAGGCCAACACCGACTTCTTCGCCGCCGTGGCCGACTACAACCGCGCCCAGTTCCGGCTGTACCGGGCGCTCGGGCACCCGGCCCAGTGCCTCGCCGGAGCGGTGACCCCAGCAGCGGCCGCAACGACCGAACCGCCGGGCGAGGGGCAGCCGCGGATGAACGCCCCCGCGCAACCGGAGCCGCTCCCGGTCGTTCCAAGTGTGAGGGCCGAGCCGGTTTCGGTCACCGCCCCGCCGGCGGCGCCGGAACTCAAGGTGCCCTTACCGGACGTGGCGCCTCCGTTGCCCTCGCCAAAACCGGCGGTGCCGCTGCCCGTGCAGGAGTGGGTTTCGGTGCCGGGGGCTCCTTTGCCGCCCGAAAATCGTTCCCCGGTGGTGATCGAGGAGACGCGCGAGGTTGTACCGAAAGTGCCGGACGGGAAATAAGTGACATTTTCCGATGGCCGATTCGATGTTGATTTCATAGCGCCATTTTGGCATGCTGAAATCCGGGCACTGAGCCCGTGTCGAAATGTCGGAACCGAACGGAGGATTCGACGGTCATGTGGAACCCACCCCCTGAGCACCCGCTGCGGCGGCTGTTTGCGGGGCTCGCCGAACACGCCTTCTTCTCCCATCTCGGCGTGGCCGACCCGCCCCTGACGGATTACCTCTCCTCGCTGCTCGCCCGGTTCATTCACAACGACGCCGTGTTCCGACTGCGCGGCGACGGCGGTCAACCGCTCACCGAGTTGACCGACATGGTGGTCGAAGCCGCGCGCCTCCCGGCGGGCGGGCGCACCCAGTGCGACTACTACCGCCACATCGGGGACTTCGCGCTGTTCTGGACCGGGGTGTACCCGGAGGCCGTCGAGCGGATGCGGTCGCGGGCGTGCAAGGACGCGTTCGTGAACTACACCGCCCAGGGCAAGCGCGGGTACATGCTCACCAGCCGGCTCGAAGAGGAGCGGCACCATGACGAGGAGGCCGGCCTGTTTCGCCGGCTGAGCGACCAGTTCGAGGTGTGCGCGCTGGGACTGCGGAAGGTGCGCGAGGAGTGGGAAGAGATGCGGTCCGCGCCGCCGGGCGGCGGGGTGATCGGGTGACAGGCGCGCCCGGCCCGTATGTGTCGGCGCGCGGGCCGGGCGGCCGTATCGGGTTGCGCCTACTTTTCGACCCGGTCCGCGGAAAGCTGTATGCGACGCGATTCGCTCGGCCGACGCAACATCGGCCTGTTGCAACGCAGTGAGCTAAACGCGAACCCGATGCCGGCGCACCTTAACCGCGCGGGCCGCAAGCTGCCCGCGGGGAGCACTGGGAAACAGACTACGTGACCGTGTCCGGTGCCGCGCCCGGTTCGGCGCCTGTGGCCTGGCCGCAGACCGCTCGCGCGGTCGGGGCGGGGCCGGCACCCAGGTCCGTGGCGAGCAGCCGGTCGAGTTGCTCGCCCCACACCGCCCGCTTGCGGCCGCGGGCCTTCCGCGGCTCGGAGTTGCCGGCGTTCGGGTCCCACCGGGCGGCCGCCCAGTCGGCGTAACCGATCAGCCCGAGCCCGACGGACACCCCAGCCACCGTGGCGACCCAAATGTAGGGGACGCTGAACGCCAGGGGAATGAGCGAGAGCACGGCGACGATCAAGCCGGCGATCACCGGGGCGTTGCTCGTCCCTTCGGTCCGGAGCCGGTCAACCATGTCGGGTTGGTAGCACCCGCAGTTCGGGCACGGGACCGGGAGCACCACGTTGCGGGCCATCTTCGACAAGTTTTCCTCGGCCCTGGCCTGAGCCCGCCTGGCCCCCTCGGCGCTCAGTGACAGCGGTGGCCCGAG
>NZ_JAXBLV010000121.1:0-641 GCF_034097035.1 Gemmata algarum | reverse complement strand
ATTCGTTCACTGAAAACACCTTGCGACCGAATCCCGACACCGTGAATGGCTTGGCCAGCGGCAACGTGTACGCCGGTGTGAAGGGTGCATTACGTGCGGCCCACGGTACAGAGGTGGCGGAAGGTGTGTCGGATTACCACCTGGCGTTGGAGGTATCCGGTGCGTGCCCAGGGCTGGGGATCGCAGTCGAGGCAGAAACGTGGTCGGTGATCAGTGGGTGGTCGGTGGGAGACATGGCGAAGTGGCTGTTGGGCTTGGCTCGTGGTGCGAACCTGAAACGGTATCGAAAGGCGACCCGCGGACCGAAGAAGCCGAGACCACCCCGCACCCGGTTCCCAGATGCTAAACACATCGCCACCTCACGACTGCTCCATGATGAACAAACGCGATGTACGGAAAGGGATGGTCCGGGGGCCGTACCCGCCGCGGACCTCGGGCGGCTTCATCTGAGACTTTCGTAAGCCGTACCCCGGCGGAGTACTCACCGGCCACCTCGTCCACGGTCGGGGTCGTCCCGCGCCAAGTCATCCGGCGGGCATATCCCAAGATCACGCCGGGGCGGGTGAGCAACCCACCCCGCCATTTCCGCTCCAGGCTCGACCAGCACCGCTCGACTGAAGTTCCCCACGAAAAGTGGACAG
>NZ_JAXBLV010000120.1:0-648 GCF_034097035.1 Gemmata algarum | reverse complement strand
TTAGGACGGTCACGTTTTCTGGCACGTCGGCCAGACACTGGAAGCGGATCGGCAGGGGCAGCTTCGCCCGCATGTCTTCATCCCTCGTTCGGATGGCCGACATCGGCACCGCCCTCGATCCAGCCACCATCGCCGCCCTGACCGAGCAGACCGACAGGAACATTGACGCCGGTAAAGCGGCCCTGTTCGCCGTCTGTCCGCTCGTTCCCGAGTCCGTCATCCTCACCGGCGACAAGAGGAGTCTGGTCGGCCTCGCGACCGCGGCCGCCGAGGACGCGGTCTGCGAGAACCTCTATCGGCCACTCCACCGGGCGGCTGATCTGCTTCGAACTTGTTCTCGCCCGCGTTCCCAACATCTTCGGCTTCGACGCCGTCCGGCAGAAATTGATCGACGGGCGGGAGGGCGACCGCGGGCTCGCCCTCTGACTTGGCACGGGCCTGGACGCCTCCGAGTCATCGTTTCGCGACGGGCTGACCAGTTACTTGGGTGAGACCCGTCGCGCGTCGGGGTACTTTTGGCGACCGAGTAGTTTACCCTGCTCTTTTGAGCGCGGGGTTCCACATGCTGGCTGCCAGCTTAACGTGTACTGCCCGCACTGGCTCTGTACTGGAAAAGGGTGCTCGGTACTGCGAAAACCTGCCTCGATT
>NZ_JAXBLV010000012.1:0-15730 GCF_034097035.1 Gemmata algarum | reverse complement strand
GGCCGGGGGGTAGGTTGCCTTTCCTCCCCTCCCTTCAGGGAGGGGCCGGGGGTGGGTCTGCGCCCCGCGCCCCCTCCCGCGCCGGGACCACTCCTCTCGGTGCCACCCCTTCCCTTTAGGGAGGGGGCCGGGGGGTAGGTTGCCTTTCCTCCCCTCCCTTCAGGGAGGGGCCGGGGGTGGGTTGCCTTGGGCCGGGGGGTCGGTCGTCTCCCCGGCACATAGTGTTCTTTTGTTCACATATAAAGTGTTAACACTTTTCGCATTCCTGTCAACACTGGTAGCGAGATGCGGTTGCGGGAATTTCGGTTTGCGGTCACACTGGTTGGCGCCGGTGCGGGTGCGCCGGGCTCCGGAACCGAGGGTCGGCATGGCGAAGACGGGGCGCCCGCGCAAGGGCGAAGCGGACCAGGAGACCACCCAGGTGCGGTGCTTCCGGCAGATGGCCCAGCAGCTCGCGGAGCTGACGCTGGTGCTCCCGCTGTCCACGGCCCAACTGCTCCAGCGGGTGGCCGGGGCCAACCTGGCCGAGCTGCACGAGACGCACCGCGAGCAGATTCGCAAGGTGCAGGCCGCCGAGGAGGCCGCCGCCGCCGCCCGGCGCGCGGCTATGGCGGCGGCGGCAGAACTGGAACGGCAGCGGCAGCGGGCGCCGGCCCGGAAGCCGCGAGCGGGATCCTGAGCCGCATCGGCTCCAGGTCGTCCGCCGCGGTCGCGTACAGCGCCGCCCGCACCGTGTCCGGGTGGTACGCCCGCACCCACAGCCGCGCCGCCGCGCACAGCAGGCCGTACACGTCCCCCGCGTCGATCAGCCGCACCAGCTCCGCCCGAATTTCGTCGCCCACACCGTCGCCCTCGCAACTGGTCAATTGTACACTAAACCATAAGCGACGCGCCCGCCCCGTGAGAACCGCTCACCCGTGTGGGACAGGAAAATACACGCCGGGAGCCCGAGCATGGGTTCGACCTACGAAACCGAGCTGCGGCAGATCTTCCTCGCGGCCCGCGGGCTGATGCGGCGGCACGGCCGCGAGCGGCTGCGGGAGAGCCTGAACCTGGACGGGGTCCGCATCACGCTCGGCGCGCGGGCGGAGGCGGCGGACCCGGACGCGAGCACCGCGGACCTGCCGCCGGAGCTGGGGGCCAAGCCGTCGCCGGCGCTGCGGCGTGCGTTCCGGGTGCTGCGGCGGCTGCGGGAGGAGCGCGGCCCGGAGGCGGTGATCCGCGCCGGCGAGGTGGCGGAGCGGTGGGCGCGGGACTACCCGAACAAGCCGCCCAAGAAGGACACGGTGAAGCAGGCGCTGCGGCAGCTCCGGCAGCGGCACGTGGCGTACTCGTCGGACGCGCGGGGGTGGGTGTTCGGGCGCCAGCAGGGGACGCTGTTCCCGGCGCCCGAGCCGGAGCCGCCGCCGCCCCCGCCGGCGCGCCCGAAGCCGCGCCCGCCGGCCCGGACGGTGTGGGTGCCGGGCGAGCTGGAGGGCGAGGCGCTGGTGGTGACCGACGCGCGCACCGAGCAGACCTGCGAGGTGCCGGGCGCGCCGGGCGCGCGGCTGGAGGTGTCGAGCCGGTCGGGCCGGGTGCGGGCGGTGCCGGCGGTGCGCGGGGAGCTGCTGGGCCGGGACGGCCCGCTGGCGCTGGTGAAGCTGCCGACCGGGGAGAAGGTGTACACGCGGGTGCTGGGCGACTGGCACCTGGACGGCCGCCTCGGCCCCGACGGGGACGCGGCCGCGGGGTGAAGGCGCCTACCCACCGGCCCCGAAGACAACCTACCCCCCGGCCCCCTCCCTGAAGGGAGGGGGGAGGAAAGGCAACCCACCCCCCGGCCCCCTCCCTGCAGGGAGGGGGAGCAAAACCCGCGCACCCGGAGGCGGAATCGATGCGCGGAGCGCAGACCCACCCCCCGGCCCCCTCCCTGAAGGGAGGGGGAGCAAAAACCACCGCGCACCCGAGGCGGAATCGGTGCGCCCGTGCTTTGCTCCCCTCCCTGCAGGGAGGGGCCGGGGGTGGGTTGCCTTCCTCCCCTCCCTGCAGGGAGGGGCTGGGGGTGGGTTGCCTTGGGGTGGGTCGGCCTTCGCGCGGTCAGGCGAAGCTGATGCCGGTCATGGCGACGGCGCGGCGGAGCCGCTTCAGGTACTCGCGGCGCGGCACCTCGGTGGCGCCCATCGTGGTTGTGTGGTCCGTCTTCATCTGCACGTCCAGCAGCGCGTACCCGCGCTCCCGGAGCCGCTGCACCAGCGCCGCCAGCGCCACCTTCGAGCCGTCCGTCACCCGGTAGAACATCGACTCCGCCGCGAACAGCCCGCCGATGCTCACCCCGTAGGTGCCGCCGGCCAGCTCCCAGGCGTCCGGCCCCGCGCCCCCGGCCCACACCCACGTCTCCAGGCTGTGCGCGTGCCCGAGCCGGTGCAGCTCGGCGTACCCGGCCAGCATCTCCGGGGTCACCCAGGTGCCCTCCGGGCGGCGCTCCCCGCACTCGCGCATCACCGTCGCGAAGCACTGGTTCACGGTCACCCGGAACTTGCCCGAGCGGATGGTCCGGGCCAGCCGCCGCGACACGTGCAGCCCGCCGTACCCCGGCGCCCCGTCCGCCGACTCGCCGTGCAGCTCGATCACCCCGCGCGGGTCCGGGGACCACCACAGGATCGGGTCGCCCTCGTTGAACCACGGGAACACGCCGTCGGCGTAGGCGCGCAGCAGCGTGGCCGGGCGCAGGTCGCCGCCCACCCCGACGAACCCGTCGGGCTCCGCCAGTTCCGGCGGGATCCACGGCACCTCGCGGTTACCCCAAATGCCGCTCACGGTCGCTTCCTTCGGGTTACGGACACCAAGGCCGACAGCGGCGCGCGAGGGCCGCGCCCCCCACCCGTAAACACCGGCCGGCTACAGAATACGTCGTGAATTCGGTGCCGGCGGCCCGTGACGGGCGATTTGTTCGCACGCGCACCCTGGCCCTCGCACCCGGGCTACTTGCCCAGCTTGGCGAGCAACTCGCGTGCCTCGGCGGCGGCCTTGGTGGCGCCGTACTTCTGCACCACCAGCGTGAGCAGCGTTTTGGCCGGGTCGGGCTTGCCGCCGTCGATCAGCTTCTTGGCCTGCGCCACCCGGTCGGCGGCGGCCGTCTCGTCCTCGGCGGTCGCGGCGGCGGCGGTGAGCAGCACCCACCCGTCGCGCTTGTCGCCGTCCTTCGACACCACCGTGTAGCCCAGCCCGCCGCCGGCCGCCTTGAGCACCTCGGCGAGCGCGTCCTCGATCGGCTTGTCCTTGCACCGGTAGGTCACCCGCTGCGCGTGCGGGAAGCCGGGGCCGTAGGCCCACAGGATCAGCATATCCGCCCGGGCGTCGGCCTGCGCGGCGAACTCCTTCAGCACGTCCCCGAGCCGCGCGTCCCGGGCCTCCAGGCTCACCTTCACCTTGAGCGCCTTGGCGCGGGTGAGTTCGGCCGCCGGGGTGGCGGCGTCGGGCGCCGGCTGGGCCGAAAATCCGGGGCCGGCAAGGAGCAGGGCCGCCGCGAACGGGACGATCGAACGCATGGCGAATTACCGTCGGTGGGGGTGGGCCGCGTGCCCCGTGGAGGGGCCGCCCGGCCAGTTTACTCGGGTTCCACTTTCCGCGCACCAAAAACCGCCCCCGGGGCCGCTACGGCGCTGGCTCGGGGGCCGCGATTTCCCTAGAATATCAACGTACTTCGCGGGTTACCAGTCGCCACGGGACCGCCGCCGTTTCGGCCGCGCGGGGCACACTCCAAGGAGCCTTCTTTGGCCGACGCCACCACACCGCCGCCCGGTCCCGACGACCCCACCGCCGCGGGCGCCGCCGCCCCGGTCAACCCGCTCGACATCGTTGACGAGCTGCGCGACAGCTACCTCACCTACGCCCAGTCGGTCATCATCAGCCGCGCCCTGCCGGACGTGCGCGACGGGCTCAAGCCGTCGCAGCGGCGTATCCTGGTGGCCATGAACGACCTCGGGCTCGGGCCGGCGTCGTCCACCAGCAAGTGCGCCGGCATCATCGGCGAGACGATGAAGCGGTACCACCCGCACGGCGACGCCAGCATCTACGACTCGCTCGTCCGCATGGCCCAGGACTGGAACCTCCGGTACCGGCTGGTCCACGGGCAGGGGAACTTCGGCTCCATCGCCGGCCTCCCCCCCGCCGCCCACCGGTACACGGAGGCCCGCCTCACCCCCGCCGCCGGCGAACTGCTCGAAGACCTCGAGCGCGACACCGTCGATTTCATCGACAACTACGACGGCAAGTACCGCGAGCCGCTCGTGCTCCCGGGCAAGTTCCCGAACCTGCTGGTGAACGGCTCGGACGGCATCGCCGTCGGCATGGCCACCCACATCCCGCCGCACAACCTGCGCGAGGTGTGCAAGGCCCTCGTCCTGCTGCTCGACAACCCCGGCGCCACGCTCGCCGACCTGATCCAGATCATCCCCGGCCCGGACTTCCCCACCGGCGGCATCATCATGGGCCGCCAGGGGCTGCTCGAGGCCTACGCCCGCGGGGCCGGCAAGATCACCCTCCGCGCCCGCGCGCAGGTGATGGAAGAGGTGAAGGGCCGGTCCCCCAGCATCCTCATCTCCGAGGTGCCGTTCCAGGTCACCCGCAACGCCATCGTCGAGGAGATCGCGCACCTCGTGAAGGAGGAGCGCATCCCGGACGTGAGCGGGGTCCGCGACGAGTCCAGCGCCCGCAACGGGGAGCCGGTGCGGCTGATCGTCGAGATCAAGCGCGGCAAGGACCCGCACCTCGTACTGAACCAGCTCTACCAGTACACGAAGCTCCAGAAGACGGTCAGCATCATCATGCTGGCGCTGGTGGACGGCCGCCCGCGCGAGCTGACGCTCAAGGAGATGCTCCAGAAGTTCCTGGACCACCGGGTCCACGTGATCCGCCGCCGCACCGAGTTCCTCCTGCGCGAGGCCAAGAAGCGCGGCCACGTGCTCGAAGGCCAGCTCATCGCCATCGCGGACATCGAGCAGGTGATCCAGATCTGCCGCACGTCCCCGAACCGGGCCGAGGCCAAGGCCCGGCTCCAGGGGCTCGCGGTCCCCGCCGCCCTCATGCAGCGGGCCATCGGCGAGGGCGCGTTCGCGGCGCTCCAGCGCGAGCTGGGCGCGGTGGCCGAGTACCGCATGACCGAGCAGCAGGCCGAGGCCGTGGTGAACCTGCGGCTCGGGCAGCTCGCGGCCCTCGAGAGCGAGGAGATCCTGAAGGAGTACCTCCAGCTCCGCGAGCTGATCCGCGGGTACGAGACGCTCCTGTCCGACGACGCCAACATCCACGCCGTGATCCGCGAGGACCTGGAGCGGATGGCCGCCAAGTACGGCGACGACCGCAAGACGGAGGTGTCCGACGACGGCGGCGACGTGGACATGGAAGACCTGATCGTGGACGAGCCGAACGTCGTCACGATCTCGCACGAGGGGTTCGTCAAGCGGATGGCGCTGACCGAGTACCGGGTGCAGGGCCGCGGCGGCAAGGGCGTGCAGGGGGGCCTCCGGGACAACGACTTCGTCGAGCACTTCTTCGTCGCCAGCACCAAGGCGTACCTGCTGTGCTTCGCCAACACCGGCCGCATGTACTGGCTCAAGGTCTACCGCATCCCCACCGCCGGCCGCACCAGCCCGGGCCGGGCCATCGCCAACGTGCTGTCCCTGGCCGAGGGGGAGAAGATCACCAGCATCGTGCCGGTCCGCGAGTTCGTCGAGGGCGCGCACCTGCTCATGGCCACCCGCCAGGGGACGGTGAAGAAGACCGACCTGATGGCGTACAGCAACGTCCGCCAGGGGGGCATCATCGGCATCACCCTGGACGAGGGGGACGAGCTCATCAACGTGGCCCTCACCAAGGCCAACGACGAGGTGGTGCTGAGCACCCAGAAGGGGATGGCGATCCGGTTCCGCGAGTCCGCCATCCGCCCGATGGGCCGCACCGCCCGCGGGGTCCGCGGGATCAAGCTCGGCAAGGACGACGCGCTCGTGGGCATGGTGGTCGCGGACCCGGACGGGCTCCTGCTGACGGTGTGCGAGAACGGGTACGGCAAGCGCACCCCGTTCGGGGCCAACACCCCCCTCCCCGAGGGGGCGGTGGAGGCCGACGACGAGGCCGCGCCGGAGCCCGAGGTGGTGGAGCCGGAGGCGCCCGAGGGGGCCGAGGGGGAGGCCGAGTCCGACCCGTCCGGCATGCGGTACCGGCTCCAGGGCCGCGGCGGCAAGGGCGTGAAGGACGTGAAGGTGACCGCCAAGAACGGCAAGGTGATCGCCGTCACCAGCGTCCGCGACGGCGACGAGATCATGCTCATCACCAAGGACGGCATGGTGACCCGCAGCAAGGTGGGCGACATCCGCATCGTGGGCCGCAACACCCAGGGCGTGCGGGTGATGAACCTGCGCGACGGCGACAAGCTGGTGTCCGTCGCCAAGGTCGCCCAGGAGAACGTGGGCGACGCCGGCGACGTGAAGGAGTAAGCGGCCGCCAAGAAGACAAAGACAGAAGAGAGATTGGCCGCAAAAAAGACCAAGGCAGAAGAGAGATTGGCCGCAAAAAAGCACAAAAAGCACAAAAGAAGACAGAATACCAAGACAGAAGAGTGAGTTTAAAAGCACTTCTCTTTGTCCTGGTCTTCGGTTTCTTTTTGTGCTTTTTTGCGGCCAATCTCTCTTCTGCCTTTCTCTGCTGTCTCTTCGGTTTCCTTTTGTGCTTTTTGTGCTTTTTTGCGGCCAATCTCCTGCCTTCTGCCTTTCTCTGCTGTTTTCTGTTGTGCCCGTTGTGCGTTTTGTGGCTATCACTGCCTTCTGCCTCCTTTGCGGCCGATCTCCTCTCATTTTTTGCGGCGAGGGCTCTCTCAAATGCGCGTGCTGATTACCGGCGGGTACGGGTTCATCGGGGCGTGGATCATCCGCAACCTGCTCGGGCGCGGCGACCAGGTGTGGGTGTACGACCTGCGCGAGGACGCCCGCCGGCTCCGGCTCGTCCTGCCCGAGAGCGAGGTCGCGAAGGTGACCTTCGTTCAGGGCGACGTGACGGACCTCAAGGCCCTCTCCGCGGCGATCGCGGCGCACCAGATCTCGCACGTCATCCACCTGGCCGGGTTACAGGTGCCGACGTGCCGGGCCGACCCGATGCTGGGCGCGAAGGTGAACGTGCTGGGCACGCTGGCGGTGTTCGAGGCGGTGCGGGCGGCCGGGGCGCAGGTGCAGCGGCTGGTGTACGCCAGCTCGGCGGCGGTGTTCGGCGGCCCGGACAAGTACCCGGCCGGCGCGCAGGGGGACGACGCCCCGCTGATCCCCAGCACGCACTACGGCGTGTTCAAGTGCTGCAACGAGGGGAACGCGCGGATCTACTTCCAGGACTTCGGGCTGTCCAGCGTGGGGCTGCGGCCGTGGACCGTGTACGGCGCCGGCCGCGACCTGGGCATGACCTCCGAGCCCACGAAGGCGATCAAGGCGGCGCTGCTGGGGCGGCCGTACCACATCAACTTCGGCGGGTGGACCGACTTCCAGTACGTCGGGGACGTGGCGGAGGTGTTCGTGCAGTCGCTGGCCCGGCCGTACACCGGGGCGAAGAGCTACAACCTGCGCGGCGCGGTGGTGACGATGAAGGACTTCCACGCGGCGCTGGCGGCGGTGCTGCCGGAGGCGGCGCGGCTGGTGACGTTCGGCACCACGCAGATCGCCATCGCCTACGACCTGTCGGACGACGGGTTGCAGCGCGACCTGGGGCCGCTGCCCAAGACCCCGCTGGAGGCCGGCATCCGGGAGACGGTGGCGATCTTCCGCCAGCTCCAGAGCGAGGGGCGGCTGGACACCAGCGACCTGGAAGTACCGAAGACCGCCCCGGTCGTGGTGACCGACGAGCCGTAAGGACGCGCGGCGGTGCGGTCGTAGCGGAAGGGAGGGGGAGCAAAGGCAACCCACCCCCCCGGCCCCCTCCCTGAAGGGAGGGGGTGGCGCCGGCAGGAGCGATCCCGACGCGAAAGGGGGGCGCGGGGCGTAGACCCACCCCCCAGCCCCCTCCCTGAAGGGAGGGGGTGGCGCCGGCAGGAGCGATCCCGACGCGAAAGGGGGGCGCGGGGCGTAGACCCACCCCCCAGCCCCCTCCCTGAAGGGAGGGGGAGCAAAAACCACCGCGCCCCCGAGGCGGAATCGATGCGCCCGTGCCTTGCTCCCCTCCCTTCAGGGAGGGGCTGGGGGTAGGTTGCCTTGGCTCCCCTCCCTTCCGCCGGCCCACGGAAGCTCCGCTGACCGGGCCGGCGAGCACGGCGAGGGGGCTGGGGGTAGGTTGCCTTTGCTCCCCTCCCTTCAGGGAGGGGCTGGGGGTAGGTCGTCTTTGCTCCCCTCCCTTCAGGGAGGGGCTGGGGGTGGGTTGCCCCGCACGCGCCCCCTCTCGCACCGGGACCAACGCTCCCGGCGCCACCCCCTCCCTTTAGGGAGGGGGCCGGGGGGGTGGGTTGCCTTTGCTCCCCTCCCTTCCGCCGGCCCACGGAAGCTCCGCGGACCGGGCCGGCGAGCACGCCGAGGGGGCCGGGGGGTGGGTCTTCGCCCCGTGCCCGGCGTCACTCCTCCTCGCGCTTCTTCCACACGCGGAGCAGGTTCGCGAAGTCGTCGCGCCAGATCGGGCCGTCCTCCAGCTCGACCTCCCGCCACTGCCCCAGGAACGTGTGCGGCGCGGGGCGCGTCCACTCCACCCCCGCGACGCTCGCCGACGCCGCCGCGACCGCCTGCACCAGCGGCGACGGGGCCGGCGCCCGGGCGGCGTCCAGCACCGGGGCGAGGTCCGCGTCCGCGCGCGCCAGCAGCATCCACTGCGAGTCCGTCTTGCCGTCCGCCCGCTCGGCGTCGAGCGGCACGTCGTGGCAGTACCGCACCGCCAGCTTCGGGCTGTGGTCGTCCGCCAGCCGGCGGATCAGCGGCGGCAGGTCCAGGTGGTTGTTCGAGACGTGCATCGCGATCACCCCGCGGGGCGCGAGCTTCGAGACGTACAGGGCGATCGCCTCGCGCGTCAGCAGGTGGACCGGGATCGCGTCGGAGCAGAACCCGTCGAGGATGATCACGTCGTAGCACCCGTCCGGGGGCTTGGTCAGGTGCCGGCGGGCGTCGCCGAGCACCACGTCGCACGCGCCCCGGCACTCCGAGAGGAACCGGAAGTAGCGGGTGTCGCGCGCCACCCGCACCACCGCCGGGTCGATCTCGTAGAAGGTCCACTTCTGCCCCGGGCGCGCGTACGCGGCCACCGCGCCCGTCCCCAGCCCGACCACGCCGACGCTCTTCACCCGCTCGGGCGGCAGGGACGCGAACAGGTGCCCCACCGGCCCCTTCTGGTGGTAGTAGGTCATCGGCCGCGGCGGCCCGGGCTCGTCGGCCCGCTGCTGGCCGTGCAGCGTCGTCCCGTGGATCAGCTTGACGAACTTCCCGTCCCGCGTCACCCGGATCACCCCGAAGAAGTTGCGCTCCTTGTGCAGCGTCTCGCCGAAGTGGCCGGTGTCGAACGCCCCCGCCGCCAGGATCGCCGCCAGGGCCAGCGCGTACCGCGCCGGCTTGCGCACCAGCGCGAACGCCGCCGCCCCCGGCAGGCCGAACATCAGCCCGCCGCGCAGCAGCCGGGCGGTGAGCGCGTCCGGCGCGTCCGGCTCGGCCGGCACCCGGACGAGGTGCTGCACCGCCAGCACCAGCCCCACCGACAGCGCCAGCAGCACCAGCACCAGCGCCACGTCCGCCCCCTTCAGCCGCTCCTCGGGGTCCGCGCTGCGGGGCCGCACCGCCGCCGCCAGCACCAGCGCCAGCGGGTACTCGACCATGCCCACCGCGGAGAACAGGATCGGGGCGAGCAGCGCGTTGAACGTCCCGCCGATCACCCCGCCGAGCGACATCCAGAAGTAGAACGCGGTGAGGTGCTCGGCCGGCGGCCGGTCCTTCGCCAGCTCCCCGTGGCACACCAGGCACACCCCGAAGAACGCCAGCATGTGCAGCAGCCCCACCACCGCCAGCGGCTCGGCCGCGTTGGTCAGCAGCGTCAGCACCACGAACAGCAGCAGCATCGGCGTGACCCGGCCGACGAACCGGTGGACCCCGTCGGGCCAGCGGGCGAACACCAGGATGAAGCTCACGAGGTACAGCGCGAGCGGCACCACCCACAGCAGCGGCACCGGGGCCAGGTCGGTCGAGACGTGCGTCGTGACGCCCAGCAGCAGGCTCGACGGCAGCGCGGCGAGCATCACCCAGCGGGCGACCCGCGGCGCCGCGATCGGCGCGACGGGCGCGGGCGGTTCCGGGCCGATGCCCGCGCCGGCCTCGTGCGGCGCCTCGCGAGACCCGCCCCGGACGACCGTGAGCGCGCACGCGACGACCAGCCCGATGTACCCCATCACCCCGCCCGCGAACACCCACTGCTGGTGCTTCAGCGCGAGCCGCGGCTCGATCAGGAGCGGGTACGCGAGCAGCCCCAGCAGGCTCCCGGCGTTGCTCGCCGCGTACAGGAAGTACGGGTCCCGCGCGGCCGGGTGGCCGGTCGCGGCGAACCACCGCTGGAGCAGCGGGGAGGTGGTCGAGAGGACCAGGAACGGGAGCCCGACGGCGACCCCGACCGTGAGGCCGAGCTGCGCGACCATCAGGACCGACGAGTCCTGGTCGTCCGGGAGCATCGACGGCACCACCGGGACCGGCGCGCCGGTGACCGCGATCGCGGCCTTGAACGACACCGCGACCGCCGCCAGCAGCAGCAGGTGGAACAGCGCCTGGCGCCGCACCCCCAGCCGCCCGGTGCTGCGGTGCGCGTACAGGTAGCCGACGAGCAGCACGGACTGGAAGAACACCATGCAGGTGTTCCACACCCCGGGCGTGCCGCCGACCAGCGGCAGGAGCAGTTTGCCGACGAGCGGCTGCACCAGGAACAGCAGGGCCGCGCCGGCGAACAGGGTTGTCGCGTAGAGAACGGCGAGCAAGCGACCTCCGCGCTCGGCGGTGGGCCATCAGGGCGGACGCGGGGGGGCTCCCGACCCGGCGGGAACCGGTGCTAACAGAATGCGGACGCGACCGCGCCAGGGCAAGGGGGTACTTGCCGTAACGTGACAACTGCCGCCCGCCCGCGGGGCACAACGGGGCGCGTAACGGGGGACCAAGGCCCCTCGCGACGGGCGGGCGACCGCGACCCCGCTCCGGGGCGCGGGCCGGCTCGGCTCGGGCCGGTTCGGGAAATGTTACGGGGGCGGGGCGAGCGCGCGGACGTGCGGCGCGCGTGAACCCCCGTCCTTCGTTGAAGGGAGGGGGTACGTCGGGACGAGGTTCACACCTTCGGCGGGGCGGCCGGTTGCGGGGCGGCCGGTTTCGGCGCGGCCGGGGCGGGCGCGGCGCCGGCCGGGGCGGGCGGCTTCGGCGGCTTCGGCTTGGCCGCCGCCTGCCCGCCCTTCTCGCTCGCCTTCGGGGCCAGCAGCGCGACCATGCGCTTGCCTTCCATCTTCGCGGGCATTTCCAGCTTGCAGTCGTTCGCCAGGGCCTCGAGCACCTGGTTCATCACCCGCTGGCCTTCCTCGATGTGCTGCATCTCGCGACCGCGGAACAGGACGTTCACCTGCACCTTGTCGTTGTGCTCGAGGAACATCTTGGCCTGCTTGATCTTCGTCTCGATGTCGTGGTCGCCGGTCTTGGGGCGCACCCGGATCTCTTTGAGCTTCTGCTGGTGCGTCTTCTGGTGGGACTTCTTGGACTGGGCGTACTTGAACTTGCCGTAGTCCATGATCTTACAGACCGGGGGCTTCTCCCGGTCGGCGACCTCGACGAGGTCGAGCCCGGCTTCGCGGGCCATCTCGAGCGCCTGGGCGGTCTGCACGATGCCGAGCGCCTCCCCCTCCGCGCCGATGAGGCGGATCTGGGGCACCCGAATGCGCTCGTTCATCCGCGGGCCTTCGGGGCCGCGGGGCGCGTTGCTGCGATCGAAAGGTGGGATTGCTGTCACTCCTGTTACCGCGGCGTTTCGCGCGGGCCGCACCCGCGACCCGTTCCGCGCAACCCGTAATACATAACTCTTAACCCCGGGTCTTAACGTCGTCAACGGGGTTTCCGCATTGGTTTTACACGTTTGCTGTCGGCACTTTCGGCACCCCGCCCCGGCGGCCCCCGCGCGCAAACGCCGGCGCGGCCCTTGCCGCCGCCCGCGCGGGTGTCGAGAATGGCGCCGTCCCGCCCCGTGTCCCCTCCCGGTTCCGCTCGAACGGAGACGCCTCATGACCCGCCCCGCCGCCGCCGCCGCGGTCCTCTGCGCGCTCGCCGCGCTCACCGCCTCCGCCGACGACTCCACGCTGAAGGTGAAGGTCGGCGACAAGTTCCCGGACGTGCCGCTGGCCGCCGCCCAGATCGACGCGGTGAAGAAGGGCGCCAAGACCCTTTCCATCGCCGACCTGAAGGGGAAGACGGTGGTCGTCTTCTTCTACCCGAAGGCGCTCACCAGCGGCTGCACGGTCGAGTCCTGCGGGTTCCGCGACCTCATGAAGAAGGGGGACTTCCCCAAGGACGTCGTGGTGCTCGGGGCCAGCGCCGACGGCGCCGAGCTGCAACAGCAGTTCATCGACAAGAACGGGCTGCCGATGCCGCTGCTGTGCGACACCGACGTGAAGCTGACGAAGGCCCTGGGCATCCTGTCCCCGAAGAACCCGAAGATGTCGCAGCGGGTCACGTTCGTCGTGGACAAGGAGGGCACGATCGCCAAGATCTACGACAAGGTGACCCCGAAGAGCCACCCGGCCGAGGTGCTCGAGGAAATCAAGAAGCTCAAGTAACCGCCCCCCGAACCCCACCCGCGGCCGGGCCTGTCCCGGCCGCGGCGCGTTGACCGTCACTTGTTTGCGCCGGCTCCGGCACGGTAGATTAGAGGGGTAACGCATCCGGAGGGTTCACGCGTGCCCGTTTCCCTGCTGGTGGAACTGTTCGACCGGTTGCCCGAGCTGCGCCTCGAGGACGACCACGACCTCTGGACCGCCGGCGCCCGCCCGGCCGTCGGCGAGTTCCGCGACGCCGTGCGCGAGTCGTACAGCGAGGGCACCCTCCAGCGGCTCCTGTCCGCCGCCGACGCCAAGGCGCGGCGGGCCGCGGCGCTGGCGCTGGGGCTGGTCGGCACGCCCGAGTCCGTGCCCGTCGTCGCGGCCGCGCTCCGCGACGGCGACCCGCTCGTGAAGCACTTCGCCACCGACGCGCTGTGGGAGCTGTGGTTCCGCGCCGGGACCGAGGAGCAGAACCAGCGGCTCCAGGACGCCGCCCGCGACCCGGACGCGGCCCGCGCGCGGGCCGAACTGGACGCGCTGGTGCGCGAGGCCCCGGACTTCGCCGAGGCCCACAACCAGCGGGCCATCTGGTTCTTCAAGCGGGGCGAGTACGTCCGGGCGGTGGAGGACTGCGAGGCGGTGCTGCGGCTGAACCCGCACCACTTCGGCGCCGCGGCCGGGCTGGGGCAGTGCCTGCTCAAGCTAAACCGCCCCCGGGCCGCGCTGCGGGCGTTCCGGCAGGCGCTGGAGATCAACCCGAACCTCGACCTGCACGACGCCGTCCGCGCGCTCGAAGAGCTCGGCGAAGAGTGAAGAGGATTGGACGCAAAAAAGCACAAAAAGCACAAAAAGAAGACGGGGCAGAAAAGCAGAAGAGAGATTGGCCGCAAAAAAGCACAAAAAGCACAAAAGAAGACAGGGGAGAAAAGCAGAAGAGAGATTGGCCGCAAAAAAGCACAAAAAGCACAAAAGAAGACACAAGGCCAGACAGAAGAGTGGTTTTAAAACACTTCTCTTCTGTCTTGGTCTTTGTTTCCTTTTTGTGCTTTTTGTGCTTTTTTGCGGCCAATCTCTCTTCTGTCTGGCCTTCTGCCTTCCTTTTGTGCCCTTTGTGCTTTTTTGCGGCCAATCCCTCTTCTATCTTGTCTTCGGTCTTCTTTTGTGCTTTTTGTGCTTTTTTGCGGCCAATCTCTCTTCTGTCTTCTTTTTGTGCCCTTTGTGCTTTTTTGCGGCCAATCTCTCTTCTGTCTTCTTTTTGTGCCCTTTGTGCTTTTTTGCGGCCAATCTCTCTTCTGTCTCTTCGGTTCCCTTTTGTGCCCTTTGTGCTTTTTTGTGGCTAATCTTCTTCTTGCCTTCAACTCGGCGCGAACAGGAACTGCAAGATCCGGTCGAACCGCGCGCCCCAGGACGCCTCGTTGTGCCCCCCGCCGGGCACCTCGGTGTAGCGGGCCGGCGCCCCGTACCGCGCGAGCAGCGCGGCGAGCCGGCGCGTGCGGCGCATGGTCGCGGCGCGGCCCAGGCGGGACGGGCTCTCGTGCTCGCCCACGTCGAGCCACACCCGGCACCCGCCCAGCCACCCCCGCGACACCGACACGTTCCGCAAGAAGTACTCGCGGTCCCACCACAGCGACGGCGACACCGCCGCGCACTTCCCGAACACCCCCGGGTACCACTTGCACAGGTGCAGCGAGATGAGCCCGCCCATCGACGACCCGCCGACCCCGGTGTGCGCGGGTCCGGGTTGCGTGCGGTACGTGGCGTCGATGAACGGCTTCACCTCTTCGACCAGCAGCCGCCCGTACCCGCGGGAGAGGTCCTGCTCGCGGCGCGGGCCGCACCGCACCGGGCCGTACTCGCGGAGCCGGTCCGGGGTGTTGGCCACGCCCACCAGAATGACCGGCGGCACGCGGCCGGCGCGGACCTCGCGCTCGGCCACCTCGTCGGCGCCCCACGGCACCCCGCCGAACGCGGTGTGCGCGTCGAACAGGTTCTGGCCGTCGTGCAGGTAGAACACCGGGTAGCGGCGGTCGCGCTCGGCCCCGTACCCGGGCGGGAGCCACACGCTGACCGTGCGCGGGTGCGGCAGGAAGCGGGACCGGAAGTCGTGGTGGTAGTCGACGCTGCTCTGGTCCCAGCCGTTCACGTGGGCCTCGACCACGGGCGGGCCGTCGGCCCGGACCTCGCGGGGGAAGAACTCGTGCCCGCGGCCGTCGTTCTCGGCGTCGCGCCAGCGGCCCAGGGTCACGAGGAACCGGCCGCGGAACCCGTCGGGCAGGTCGAGCCGGGCGCGCAACGTCCCGTCCCCCCACGGGTCGAGCGGGACGCCGGCCGCGGACCAGTCGCCGAGCGGCCCGTCCCCGGCCAGGAACGCGCGCCGCCACGGGGGGGTGGACTCCGGCACCCGCACCACGAACTCGACCATTCGCCCCTCGAAAGGTGGTTCCGCGCGCCGCGGTTCCGGGTATTATTCGCTCCGGGGCCGTCGCGGGGGAGTGTCAAGTCATGCCCGAGCCGACTGAGATCGTATCGTCCCTGGTGGCGGCCGGGTTCACCCATCTGGTGTGGATTCCGGACAGCCACCTGGGGCGCTGGGAGCCGGCGCTGCGCGGCTCGCCGCTCGCGCCGGTCCGCGTGTGCCGCGAGGGCGAGGCGGTGGGCGTGGCCGCGGGGCTCATGCTCGGCGCCGCGCGCCCGCTCGTGGTGGTGCAGTGCACCGGCTTCTTCGAGGCCGGCGACGCGGTGCGGAACGTGGCCCACGACCTGAAGCTGCCGCTCAAGCTTATTATCGGTGTTCGGAGCGAGTTGAGCGCCCGCGCCGGGAAAAGTGCCGACAACTGCCCGCACTTCGCCGCGCGGCTGATCGAGGCGTGGGAAATACATTACGCGCGCTTCGACCCGTCCACGGGCGACGCCGCGCAACTCGCCCGGGCGGTGGCGACGCTGGCCGGGCACCCGACCGCGTCCGCCCTGCTGTGG
>NZ_JAXBLV010000119.1:0-663 GCF_034097035.1 Gemmata algarum | reverse complement strand
AACTGGAGGTGGTGGATTCCATCAGCCCCGAAACGGTCCGCACGACGCTCGAAAAAACGGAATGACACGCCGCAAGATCGAGTACTGGGTGATTCCTCCGGAGGCGGATGCCGAGTTCGTCGCGGGGATGGAAGACGTGCTGGCGACCTACGAACGGGCCTACGATCCCGATTGCCCGGTGGTGTGCATGGACGAGCCGCCGGTCCAACTGATCGGTGGAACCCGTGTGCCGATCCCGGCAACCACGGATCACCCGGAGCGTGTGGATTACGAGTACGAACGGAAGGGGGCGGCCAGTATCTTTATGTTCGCCGAGCCGCTCTCGGGCTTCCGTCAGGCCACGGCTCGTGATCGCCGTACGAAAGCGGACTGGGCGCACGAAGTCGCGCACCTGTTGGACACGCGTTATGCGAAGTGCGCGAACATCGTGTTGGTGTGTGACAACCTGAACACGCACACGCGGGGCGCGTTCGACGAAGCCTTTCCCGCCGCGAAGGCACGCGAATACGTGCGACGCATCCACTTCGTCTACACCCCCAAGCACGGGCGTTGGTTGAATGTCGCCGAATGTGAGCTGAGTTGTCTGACGCGGCAATGCCTGACCGACCGCCGCATCGCCGAGTTGTCGGTTCTCCGAGCGGAAATCGCGGCATGGGCGACTCG
>NZ_JAXBLV010000118.1:0-709 GCF_034097035.1 Gemmata algarum | reverse complement strand
GTCAAGGTGAAGTTGGGCGTTGCGGTCGCCCTCGGGACCCTGTGGCGAGCCGTCGCCAAGCTCGGCCTGACGGTGAAAAAAAAGTCCCGCGGGCGTCCGAGCAGGACCGTCCGGACGTGAAGCAGAAGCGGGCCGATTGGAAGGCCACCCAACCGGCATTGGACCCGGACAAGGTGGTGTTCATCGACGAGACGTGGGCCAGCACGAACATGACCCGGCGTTATGGCCGGAGCCCCAGAGGGGAGCGGCTGGTGTGCCCGGTTCCGCACGGGCACTGGAAAACGACGACGTTTGTGGCGGCCCTACGGGCCGATGGGCTGACGGCCCCGATGGTGATCGATGGGGCCATGACCGGGGACCTGTTCGTGGCCTACGTGAAGCAGATCTTGGTGACCACGCTCCGGCCCGGTGATGTGGTGGTGATGGACAACCTGATCGGCCACAAGCGGGTCGCGGCCAAGCAGGCGATTGAGGCCGCGGGCGGCCAAGTGCTGCTCCTACCGCCGTACAGCCCCGACCTGAACCCCATCGAGTTGGCGTTCTCCAAACTCAAGGGGTTGCTCCGAGCCGCCGGGAAGCGAACCATCGACGGCCTATGGGACTTCTTGGGAAAAGCGGTGGATGCGTTCACACCCGACGAGTGCCGACGGTACATCCGGCACTGCGGATACGGAATCAATACCGCTACACTGAACTTAAAAAGAGACTA
>NZ_JAXBLV010000117.1:0-725 GCF_034097035.1 Gemmata algarum | reverse complement strand
ACGACGAGGACTACGTCACACGCGAGGAGGCGAAGTCAAGCATCTTCGAGTACATTGAGGCGTTCTACAATCGCATCCGCTGACACTCGGCTCTGGGGTACGTTGCCCCGGATGAGTACGAGCGGACGCATAACCAAACCCACTGCTAAACACTGTCCACTTTCTGTGGGGAACTTCACGTCCAGCACCGAGTCGTCGAGCACCTGCGCACCACCGGCACGGATCGAGGGCCGGGCCGCGCCCCACAACGCCGCCGGGTCCGGTTCCAGCCGGTGCAGCAATCGCGTGAACGCGTCATGGGCCGGTGCCGTCGGATGGTCCGGTTGGGCTCGCGCGGCTTCCGCGGCCGACGCCACCTTAGGCGTGGCGATCAGGAATTGGATGTAGTCCTCGGCGCGCGCGTGGTGCGTTCATGGCCCGATCATAGACCAACAACACACCCCGCGCAAATCCTGCGCCAACCCAACTGCGTAAGTCCTAACGGAAACTCATGCGCCGCTCAACCACTGTGGCAACTACTGATGTTGGATGTCCGCAGCGAGTACCTCAACGGGTCGTGGGAGACGTTCCAGCAGCATCGGATCGAGGCCGAGACCGAACGCCTCTATCCGAACCGAACGGTGCTCTGGGGACTCAATTGGCCGCTCGCCGTTTGAGCGCCCGACCGGTTACACCCCAGCGGAACAGAGCGAATCCGGTCCAAGCACCATAACGAAAAGTTTAAG
>NZ_JAXBLV010000116.1:0-769 GCF_034097035.1 Gemmata algarum | reverse complement strand
ACAGAAGGCACCCGGAGGCAACGTGCCGGACACCGTCGAGACGCTGTTCCAGGAGGTGCGGACCATCGTCCGCCGCGCCGAGTCTCCAACTCACGCTGTAGCGCTGGCGGTGGCTTTCGCGCAGGACAACCCGGACCTCCTCGGCAACCGGGCGTTCTGGGATCGGGTGGTCGGGCACGATTTCCGCCGCACCTTCGAGACCGTCGTGGGGTGGGCGCGGAGCGGGATGGAGCGCCTCCACCTACATCGGGAATGGGCGTTCACGCTGCTGGCTGTCGGCGACTGCCCTGAGCTGTTCCAGCTCTGCGGCTCCGGCCCGCAAGCGCCGACTGCGGAGAAAGAGTTCCGGGCGGCAGTGCTACGCGAGGGTACGGTCGGGTGCTCTGACTTGGAGCGGTGTTGCACGCCGGGATGGGGGTGGGGCGCGGACCACAACGTCGCGGAGCTGTTCGACGACGTGCTGAGCTTCTCCCGCCGCGTGTCCCCGCCATACCACGGGTCGGACGGGTACTTCCTCTGGCAAGTGGTCGCCTCGTCCGCGCTCATCGCCCCCCTGTCGGACGCGGTGTACCGGGCTGATCTGCTCCAGGGGTGCGAGCGGCTGTACCTGCTCTCCGGGTCCGGAGATATGTACGTGTACCTGGCGACGGTTACACCGGGGGGCGTTCAGTTCGAGTCGCCCGAGGCCGAACCCGGCGCTGCACCTGACACCGCCGGCTGATTCGGAACGCATCGCGGCTCGGGACGTGGCGGTGCAGGTGAGCTATTT
>NZ_JAXBLV010000115.1:0-779 GCF_034097035.1 Gemmata algarum | reverse complement strand
CGTCTGTTCACCGCCGCGCAGCCGCGATGTCGCGACGTGTTTGGCCCCGGGAATCGGGTGCGGGGCGGCTTCGGTTGTTTCGGCCCGCGGGTGGCTTGCCGATACCGCCCCAGGTTCGCACACCGGGCCAGTCCCTTGAGCCACTCGGCCATCTGCCCGACCGACCACGCTCCCAGCCCCGCCCATGTTTCGACCGGGACGGCGATCCACAGCCCCGGGCACGCACCCGACACTTCCAACGCCCGGTGGTAGTCGGAGACCCCGCCCGCGACCGCCGCACCGTGGGCCGCCCGCAACGCGCCCTTGACGGCGGCAGGCACGTTCCCGACCGCCAACGCGACGCCGAACCCGAACAACGCCGCCGGCGGGTACCCGAGCGTGTTCACCTCGCACCTGAGCACCGTCGTCAGTCGCAAGAACAGCCCCTCGACCGACCACCGGCCCCGATACAACTCGGCTACCGCCGACGCAACCGCCACCTCGGCGGGCAGGTTGGTCAGCACTTCGAGGACCCCGTCCCGAGCGGGGTGGTCCAACGTGAGCCGCACCCGCCGCACCGCCCGTTCGGCCCCATCCGGTTCGGTCAGCCAGATCGTCTGTTCGGACCGCGTCCCGGTGTCGGTCCGGCCGACCGCGGCCCCGTCCGACTCCCGCTCCCAACTCCGGGTCGCGGCGTGCCGGCGGATGACGAACGAACCGTTCCGTTGGGCGATCCCGAACAGGAACCCGGTGGTGCCGAAGTTCCGGTCCGCGACCCACACGCCGTTCCCGGCGACCGT
>NZ_JAXBLV010000114.1:0-807 GCF_034097035.1 Gemmata algarum | reverse complement strand
AGAGTGTGTTTTGAAACTGATGTCGCGTAGGAATGTGGGATTGGGTATTGGGTTTGCATGAGTCGCAAGCCGTACCCAACCGACCTGACCGATGAGCAGTGGGAGCGACTGGCCCCACGGCTTCCCAAGTCCAAGTCCGGCACGCCCAAAGGCGGTCACCCGGTCGTCGTGGATCGGCGGGAGGTGGTGAACGCCATCTTCTACCACCGGCGGGCCGGCGGGGCGTGGCGGATGCTCCCGCACGACTTCCCGGCCGGGCAGACCGTCTACGGGTTGTTCCGCGACTGGCGGCTGGGCGGCACTTGGGAGAAGGTTCACGCCGCCCTGCGTGAGGAGGTGCGCATCGAGGCCGGTGCCCCGCCGACCCCGGAAACCCTGCGGGTGGACTCGCAGACGGTCAAGACGACCCACCGCGGCGGCCCCAAGGGGTACGACGGGGGGAAAAAAGGTGAACGGCCGCAAGCGGTTCATCGGGGTCGATTCGCTCGGGTTGATCTGGGCGTTGTCGGTGGTCACGGCCGACGTCCAGGATCGGGACGGCGGGCGGTGGTTGCGGGGCGCGGTGCGGCACCGGCTGCCGCGGGTGCGTGAGGTGATCGCCGACAGCGGGTTCTCCGAGCGGTTCCAGGAGTTCGTCCGCCACGTGTGCCGGTGGGCGGTGACCATCACCGCCAACGCGAAGGACGGTTTCAAGGTGCACACCCGCCGGTGGGTGGTGGAGCGCACGTTCGCTTGGTTCGTCCGGTACCGGCGGCTCATGGTCGATTACGAGTACCACACCGAAACCACCGAAGCCATGATCCAAGC
>NZ_JAXBLV010000113.1:0-810 GCF_034097035.1 Gemmata algarum | reverse complement strand
AGTGCCACCCGCAGCACCGATATGTGCCGCCGGTGACGATTCTCTCAACCACTTCTCAGGCTCGTGTCTCGTCTTGTCACTAGTCGCCGCCACCCGCAACCCGTCGGACCCGGCCCCGCACCCGAAGGAGCGACGCCACACCCAGACGACCCACAAGCGGCACCGACGAAGATGCAACTTAACTTGCTTCACCACGTTGTCAAAGACCGTCTCGGCAGGAGGTCACACCACCTGCCACTTCGCCGTCTTACCGGCTTGTTGAGCACCGTCCGCCGCTCTCGCGAGCAACTTCCGGCACCCGATTGGTCCGGCCGCCCTGTCGAGCAACCCGAACCACTTTCTCTCGCAACTCGTTACCCGCGTTGCGTTTGCGTCACACGGATCATCTTAGCTCGCGAGCCTCATTCGTCAACCACCACCGTCACTTTTCTTTCCGACTCGCGAACCAATCTCGAACACCGAATAACTGACACGTGCGGGCACATCTGCCCGTCACCTTCGCGGCACGATGCGTTCGCACTCGTGGGGAAGCTTGAGGTATAGGGTCCCGGCGACCGTTCGCCAAGCCCCATTTCGGAACCGGACCGGCAGCACGCCGAAATCCAGTTCCCCGCCTGGCGTGCAAGTGCTCCACCCGGACGGGTTTGCGCCCGAACCGCGACTCGCACTCGTTTCGGACCGATTTTTCGCGGAAAAGGGTTCGCTCGACCAGCCGGATCCGCACCGACGCAGGTTCGCCGCTACTCCACTCGTTCCCCGTCCAACCGCACCGCCTCACGTGTTCTTCACACCCATCGTAGCACCCCAGAC
>NZ_JAXBLV010000112.1:0-864 GCF_034097035.1 Gemmata algarum | reverse complement strand
TTGTAACTGCCGGCCGCTTTGATGCCGGTCGAAGTGGTGCCCGGCGTGCCCTTGAACTCGACCTTGGCACCTTGGGGCGGCGAGATTTCGCCCGCGTGCGCCGTCGCGGGCACGAGCGCCGCCAGAGCGACGGCCAACCCAACAGCGGCTGCGATGCGGAACGTCAGCATCATCGGAACTCCCATAAACAGCAACGCATCCTACCCATCGCTTCCGGGCGACACCATCATCCTTGTTCAGTACGGTCCGGCCTCTCCGTTGCCGATCCCGTGTTTGTGGGCGAGGCTTCGCACACGAACGCGGAACCATTTCCCCAGTCGCACCGCTTAGCGGCAACCGAAACCCTTACCGGCCTTGTTGTTACCTCGTGAAGGCCGCCTTCACACGACACGCAATAACACGATAACGGCACGCGCGAACGTGAAGATCACTGCAATGCTGCGCCCGGTGAGAATGTCACCACACGCGGGCGGCCCGTTGCCCGTGTCGGTATGCCAAAAGTGTCCCTAATCGGCCGCCTGCGATCAAGACCCTTGACCTTATTCGGCCTACTTACCGCTTGCGCGTTCGCCCGTCTCGTTCCGCTGGCACCTTACCCGTCTCGCCGCTCGCGATTTCATCCGGGCAACCCCCTCCCGCACACTGGGCTCGTCAGGTGCGGGCGCCCGCACTTCCGCTCTGCCGTTCACCCAGGGTCTCGACCGTGCCGAACCTGAAAGCGATCCTCACCGCTTCGCCGGGGTGAAGACGGCGCTGGCGAACGGCCGGCCGGCCAAACTGCCGCCGAGTTGGGGCCGGCACGACGACGCGATGAAGGCGTGACGTGGTTCGCGACGGGGGGGCTTCGGTCCCCCGTTCTGTCGG
>NZ_JAXBLV010000111.1:0-110618 GCF_034097035.1 Gemmata algarum | reverse complement strand
GCCGTGTACGTCTTGCGCTTGCCAGCCATCGGTGTGTCTCCCTTGTGCTCGGAGTTTACACCGCTTTCCCGCTGTCCACCATTCGTGGGGAACTTCAGTTCCGGGATGCCGCCGACGCGGTGCGGATGACCGGGGTCTCGATCAGTGACAACCAGGTGCGCCGGTTGGCTCACGAGGTGGGTCGCGAGTTGATCGCCCGACGCGACCGGAAGGTGCTCGAGCACCGGCGCCGCCCGCTGGAGCCGCGCACCGCGGTGGTGCCGGTGGCCGTGGTGGTGGAGGTCGATGGGGGCCGCATTCGGACCCGGGCCGCGGACTTCGGTCCGGGTGCTCACGAGGCCCAGAACAAGGAAGACGAGGTGGCGTGCCTGGCCACGCTGAGTGGCCCCACGTTCGCCGCGGACCCATGCCCCGAGCCACCCGAATCGTTTTGCTGCCCGCGCCGGGTGCGGCGCTTGGTGCAGCCGATGAAGGGCGCCACTGGCGAGTCCGGAACCGCGGAAAATCCGGACCAATCGACGTCCCCGCGGCCCCCAACCGGGGGACCCGAAGGTATCGAGCGGTGGTCCCCGGCGCGGTTGGTGCGGACGTGCGTAGCGAGCCTGGAGGGGAGCACCTCGTTCGGCCCGAGGATGGCCGCGGAGGCCCAGGAGCGGCGCTTCTCTGAAGTCCCGCGTCGTGCGTTCGTGGCCGACGGTCAGGCGTACAACTGGACCATCCACCGCGGGTACTTCGGTGATTTCGAGCCGATCGTGGATTTCTTGCACGCGGTCTGTTACGTGTTCTCCTCGGCCGCAGCCGTGAGCCCCGATCAGGGCAAACGCACTCAATCCTTGGTACTTTTCAGTAGTACCTGTTCGAGGTAGGTGTTATCCCATCCGGCCCTAAGTCGCCGGTTCTTGATCCCACATTTGGCGTCCGCCTTCTTCAGCATGGCCCAGGCGATCTTGCGTACCAGGGCCATGTTCTGGGGTCCGTGCCCGTCACGGGGTCGGGGGTCGTCTTCTCGGAACGCGACATCCAGGACCCAATGGCACGCGTTCTCAATCGACCAATGAGCCCGGATCCACTCCTGGAACCGCTCGGCCGAGGCCTTCCGTGAGCGGATGTCGTACCGCACCTCGTCGCTCGTCTTGCCGGCCACCGTGCGGCTGCTGACGAGCACCACGATCGACCGCAACCGGGGCCACGCATCTCGGTCCCGGACCGATTCTAAGTCGTCGATTACGAAGCAGAACCGCATCTCTGCCCGCCCGTGCCCGGCCTCCTCGCGCAGGTGCGTGCGACAGCCCGCGTAGCTCACCTCCAGGGCGGCCTCGGCCAACCGCTGGAGGTTCCTCGGCTAGCCGCCGCTGGTTGTCCTAGACGGCCAGCCGGTAGTCCCCCTTCGCGGCCACGATCTGCTGGGCCAAGTCCTTCTGGGTGCCCATCGCGTCGATGCTCACCAGGACCCCCGCCAGGTCCAGCAGTTCCAGCCGTTCGGGGATCGCGGTGATCTCGTTGGACTTCTCGCCGGTCTTCACCTGGGCCCGGTGAGGTCCAACGGCGGAGCCCACGCGCGGACGATGTGGGTGGCCTTGCGAGCTCCCGTGCCGGTGCCCCGCTTGGACCCACGCATAGTCTTCCCGTCGATCGGGATGTGGGGCACCCGGAGCCCGGCGCACGGGTCCGCGACCCACGCCCGGAAGCACCTCCCGAACGCCTCCGGGCGGACCAGCGCGAGCACCCGGTTGAGGGTGCCGTGGGACGGGATCCCGTTCCGCAACGTCAGCCCCAGCCGGTCGCGCAACCACGACTCCTTGGCCCGAGCGAACTCGGCGATGGACACGAAGTCGTCGGCCCCGACAATCGTCCCGCAGGTGACGATCATGACCACATCAATTAAGTCATGAAGGCACTTCAACTCGACCCGTGGGTCCGGGATCTGGGACAGGTACTCGATTAACGGGCGCGGGCCGGGGGCGGCACTCATCGGCGGATTCCGAGGTCGCAAGGGCACGCCGGAAGCGTATGGAGCCGGGGCACCACACGCGCACGGGCACGAGCGATGGTCACTCGATCACACGCCTCGAAATTGGCTAGAATACAGCGATTCCTAGGGGATTGAGTGCGTTTGCCCTGGAGCCCCGATGAGGCCTCGGGTTGGTCCCAATATCTGGTCTGGATGCGCGCGTGCTGGCAAGGGCACGTCGGCGCGGTGCTGGTGGAACTGGATCAGTGGCAGACGCGCCTGGTCGACCCTCCGCCGGGTGAGGCAACGACGGCCGAGGAGCGGCGCGACCCGCGCCGGGTGGTGGCGCACGCGCGAAGCGACTTCGGGAACAATCGGGACAGCATGGACTACCCGCGGTATCGCCGCAACGGGCTACCGACGACGAGTCGCTTGGTCGAATCACTGGTGGGCGAGATGAACGCACGGGTGAAGAGCACGCAGAAGCACTGGAACCGGCCGGATGAAGCCGAATCGATCCTCCAACTGCGGGCCGCCGTACTCAGCCAAGATGACCGACTCCCACGGTTCTTCGCCGAACGCCCCGGGTGCTCGTTCCGCAAACGAGGCCCGATCAATCATGAGTTAGAGGATGCCGCGGCGCAAACCGTGGCGTGACCTCCCTTATGCGTGATCACGGCTGGGGATTTGCGGAGGTGCGAGCACGCCCTTGCTCCCGCTGACAACGGACACAAGGTCTGGCGCCCCGACCGGCGTGGGGAGCGCGAAGAGTTCACCGTACATGTAGCCGCAGCGACCGCCGTGGTAGCCGTTGGTTGAGCGGATCAGGTGCTCCACTTTCGCGAACCGGGTGGCGTCGAACTGCGACTCGTAAGCCCGCACGGACGCGATCTTCTGGTCGATCGTGTCGGAGATGTCCACCACGAATTGACTGTGCCAGTGCCGCTGCTCGGCGTCGAACGGGAACGGCGCGTACACGAGGTGCGGCACCCGGTACGGCGTGGTGCCCGCGAACCGCTCGTCCCACTTGGTCAACTGTGAATAAAAACGGGCCGCCTCGCCGATGAGCCCGCCCTGGAGGTGGTCCGGCGACGCCGCGGGTGTGCGCCCTGCCGCCACGATGATGATCCCGGGACGGTAGCGGCGGAACTGGGTGGCGAGCGCGAACCGCGCCTCGGGTCCGTCCATGAGCACTCGGTTCGGCAGCTCCACGTTAACCCGCACCGGCACGTTGAGGATGCGCCGCGCTTCTTCGGCTTCCTTCTTCCGCGTTTCGAGCGTGCCCCGCGGGGTAGGCTCGCCGCTGGTGAGGTCGAAAATGCCGACTCGGTAGCCCTGCTTAACAAGCTTGGCGAGTGTGCCGCCGCAAAGGATTTCGAGGTCGTCGGGGTGCGGGGCCACCGCCAGCACATCGAGCGATTCGGGTAACGGATCTTCGGGCACGGTGGGCTCTCAATAAGGGTTGGGCGGTGCAGTCGATTGTGTAAAGATACTCGCGCAGGAGGAGTCGCTTTCAGTCGCCCCGGAAAGATATGTTGCCACCGGGGTGGAGGACGTTTGGGCCGTGTGTTGCGTGCGACGGCGGCGAGCGGCTGGTGAAATGCTCCGCCGCTTGCCCGGTGCCCGCGATGAGGTCGCGGTCAGATTGAAACTTGAACCGACATCTCTCCGTAGGCGATTACTTTAGCAGCCCATAATTGACGAGCGTCTGCCGAACCTTGGCTTCGCCTGCGGCGTCGATCGGGCACATCGGCAACCGCATCTCGCCGTTGCCGCGGCCCAGCAACTTCATGGCTGCCTTCAGCGGGATCGGGTTCGTGGACACGCTCAACATGTCCCGGCACAGAGGAAACAGCTTCCGGTGCCACTGCAGCGCTTCTTCAAACTTCCCCGCCGCGAACGCCCGTACCAGCGCCATCATGTCGCGCGGGACGATGTTTCCGACTACGCTCACAACGCCCTTACCGCCGATGCTCATCAGCGGGAGCGTCAGGCTGTCGTCGCCGCTGAGAATGGTGAGGTCGGTGAGGGCCGCGACGCTGCTCGCCTGGTCGAGCGAGCCGGTCGCCTCTTTCACGGCCACGATCGTGGGGCACTTCTCGGCCATCCGCGCGATCGTTTCGGGGAGGATGTTGCTGCCGGTACGGCCCGGGATGTTGTAAACGACGATCGGCAGGTCGGTAGCTTCAGCGATGGCGGCGAAGTGGCGGAAGTAGCCTTCTTGCGACGGCTTGTTGTAATACGGGCCGACCTGGAGCGTGCCGTTGGCGCCGGCCCGCTTTGCGGCCTTCGTCATCCGGATCGCTTCGGCGGTCGAGTTCGACCCGGTTCCGGCCATCACCTTCGTGCGACCGCCGGCGCGCTCGCACACGAACGACACGACGCGCTCGTTCTCCTCGTGCGTCAGGGTCGGAGATTCGCCGGTGGTGCCGCACGGGGCGAGCGCATCGGTTCCCTGCTCGCAGTGCCAGTCCACGAGTTTGCCCAACTCGTCCCAATCGACCTCGCCGTTCTTGAATGGAGTGACGATCGCGACGGTGACGCCCGCGAACAGTTCGCCGCGCGTGGCAGCCATTGACAGAACCTCAACAGGGAACGGAGCGATTCGGTGAGCGATTAAGCTACGGACGGTGCGAGACCCGAGCAAGTTCGGGCGTGCCGGCTTCAGCGCTTCAGCGCGAGCGTGAGCCCGTCCGCGAAAGGGAGGAGGCTGAGCGTGACGCGCTGGTCGCCGTGGATTTTGGTGTTGAGGGCTCGAATAGCCTGCGTGTCCGGGTCGTTGACGGTCGGGTCGGCAGGCTTGCCGTCCCAGAGGGTGTTGTCGATGGCGATGAGCCCGCCCGGGCGCACCAACTCCAGGCAGCGTTCGAAGTATAGGTCGTAGGCGCTCTTGTCGGCGTCGATGAAGGCGTAGTCGAACGTGCCCGCGTGGCCGGTCGCGAGCAGATTCGACAGCGAGTTCGCCGCCGGCGCGATCCGGAATTCGACCTTCGCGCTCAGCCCCATCCGCCCGATGTGCTTTTGCGCGACGCCGGCGTACACGGCACTCAGCTCGCAGCAGATCAGTTTTCCGTCGGCCGGCAGAACGCTCGCGACCCACGCCGCGGAGTACCCCGTGAACGTCCCGACTTCCAGGCACTTTCTGGCGCCCATCAGTTGAACCAGCATGGCCAGAAACGGCCCCTGTTCGGGCGCGATTTGCCATTCGGCTTCCGCGAGCTTCGTGGTTTCTTTACGCAGCGCCTCGAACTCGGCCGGCTCGCGCAGCCCGACCGACAGCACGTACTCGTAGAGCTTCGCAGTCATCGGAGTGGGGTGAACGAAACTCGGCAGCACGGCGAACCCTCCGGGGCGAGTCGTAGAGACATTGTACCAAACGCCGCGGCCCGACCCGTTCAAGTCAACGGGTCGGGCCGCGGCGTTTGGTGGCTTGGTCAGCGGGCGTCCGCAATGCTGTTGCTCGGTTTGTGGTCGGTGTGCATCTTGGCGATCTCGATTGCGAGGTTCTCGATGAACAGCGCCTTGAACGCGCTCTCGGAGGGATAGGAATCGACCGACCGGGCCGTTTTCGGGTAAGAGAACGACAGCGGGTACTTGTCCTTCATTTCACCGCCATCGGCTCCGATCTCGTAGATGCTCACGAACACCTCGGCGCGGCCGTCATAAATACTTCTGGTGTTGGGATCGTGCAGCCGCAACTGGTCGAGGTAGATCTCGAGCACGAAGTCGGCCCCGAGCTTCTGCCCGAGTTCCCCGGTGCTCATCTGTTTCCAGTTGGGGTTCTTGCTCTTGAACCGTCCGACTTCGGTCTGGCTGACGATCTTCACCTTCTTCTTGTCTTTGTTTTCCTTTGCCATTTCGGGCAGCGCCTTCGCGAGCCGGTCGGCGAGATCGTGGGTGGCGCTCGCGAACTGCGGGTTGTTGCTCCCGGGCGCGATCTGCGGCAGCAGTACTACGACAATCTCGTCCTTGTCCTTCTTAGGCCCTTCTTTGAACGCGAGCGGGTACCGGGCCGGCACCTTGTCCTCGCGCGCAAAGATGAACGCTGCGATGTTGAGCGGGTTGCACCCGATCGACCCGACTGCCAAAACCGACGTCCACACCGCCAGGCGGGCCCACCGGCCGACACGATTACGGTTCATCCGTGAACCCCCCATTAATGAGTGTGTGGGAGCGTGTGAGTGCGGCGAACAAGAACCGAGGTGCGCCTCAGTCCTGCATTTTGCTAACACCCACACGCAACCGTATTGTTCCCGTCAGTCCCAAATCAGCAGCGCGCCCCACCGCGCCAGCATTAATACGACGATCACCCCGGTGATGGCGGTAAAGATCGTCTCCCCCGCGCCCGGGCGTGGGGGGATCAGTACCAGCCTCCCCCGTATGCCGCTGGCGAACGTCCACACCAGGGCCGCCGCCCAGACGACGCAGATGATGGTGCCGACCCAGTTCGCCCGGAGCGAGTTCAACACGTCCCCGCGAACCAAAAGGGCGAAGCTGGTTGTCATCCCGCACGACGGGCACGGCTTTCCCGCCATCTCCGCGAAGTTGCACGGAGGCAAGCCGAGTTGCGTGTGGGTGGACATCGTCTGCGCGGCCCCGTCCGGGCCGTACGGGTTGATCGACGCCGCGGCCGCAAAGATGGCCGCGAGTGCCACCCCGAAGGCGACCAGCACCGCACGCACCAGTCGGGTCATCGGCCGGCGCCCCCGGCGAACCACCCGCACCACCGGCGGGGCCGGTTCGATCGGGGCGTTCGCACTCTCCGGGCCGGTCGTAGTTGGTTGTTCGGGTTGCATGCATAGCCTCCGGCAGGGGACGACGCAAGCGGACTTTAATTGATTTCGCTCACGTGCCACGATGATGGTTCTTAATTCTACCGGCGCGGGGGAATCGGTGTGACGCGGGTGTTGCGAGAAGCACAGCGGTTCGCGGCGGGCCGGGCAGGGGCGGGCATTGTGGGGGTCTCCGGCGGGGCGGATAGCGTGGCGCTGCTCCGCGCCCTTCGCTCGGCTGATGTCACGCTCGTGGTCGCGCACGTGAACCACCGGCTCCGGGACGCGGAGTCCGACGGTGACGAGGCGTTCGTGCGCGAGCTGTGTGCCGGCCTCGGGCTCGAATGCTGCGTGCTGAGTGCGGACGTAGCGGCCTTGGCCGCCGGCGACAACCTCGAATCGACCGCCCGCCGGGTTCGATACGAGTTCTTCACGCAAGTCGCGGTCGAGTCCGGTGCCGGATGGATCGCCACGGCCCACACCGCCGACGACCAGGCGGAAACCGTCCTACACCGGCTGATCCGCGGTACCGGGATTCAGGGACTAAGAGGGATCGCAGCGGAACGACCGAGCGGCGCATTCCCTGCGGGGAAAGTCGGAGACCGGTCCATCGTCCGGCCCCTCCTGTCGGTCACGCGCGCCGACGTGCTCGCCTACCTCAATGAACTCGGGCAACCGTTCCGCACAGACAGCTCGAATGGGGACCCGAAGTTCACACGCAACCGGGTTCGGCACGAGTTGCTCCCGCTGTTGAAAACCTTCAATCCGGAAATCGTGGGCGCGCTTGCCCACCTCGCCGAACACGCCAATGAGGCACACGACATCGTGACCGCGGCGGCGGCGGACTTGCTCAGCCGCGCCGAACTCCCGCCAGCCGCGGACACCGTGATCCTCGACGCCGCTACGCTCCGGTCTGCGTCCCCCGGTCTGATGCGCGCGGCCCTGCGACTGGTGTGGGAGCGAGAGGGCTGGCCGGTCTCGGACATGACGTTCGCGGCGTGGGAGCGGGCGGTGAGTGTTGCGGGTGGTAGCGCCTCGGCGTGCGACTTCCCCGGCGGTGTAAGGATGCGCGGTGCGGGCAAGGTGGTTCAGCTCACGCGGCGCGTATAGAACAACGCTTTACGAAAGGAATGATGCCGATGCTGCGTCCGATCCGCCGCGCCCTCCTCAGCGTGTCCGACAAAACCGGACTCGTGGATTTTGCCCGCGAACTCTCCACCAAGTACGGGGTTGAACTGATCGCCACGGGGGGCACGCGCAAGGCTCTGGCGGACGCGGGCCTGCCGGTGAAGGACATCAGCGAGCTGACGAAGTTCCCCGAGATCCTCGACGGCCGGGTGAAGACGCTGCACCCGGCGATCTACGCCGGACTGCTCGCCAAGCGCGACAAGTCCGACCACATGCAGACGCTCGCGGAACACGCGCTGCCCGAGATCGACCTCGTCGTGTGCAACCTCTACCCGTTTGAGAAGACCGTTGCGAAGGAGGGCGTGACCGAAGCGGAAGCGATCGAGAACATCGACATCGGCGGCCCGTGCATGGTCCGCGCCGCGGCCAAGAACTTCGCGAGCGTGGCCATTGCAACCGTACCCACTCAGTTCGCGGACATTTTGACCGAACTTGCAACGCAAAACGGTCAGACGACGCGCGACCTGCGGTTCAAACTCGCCGCCGCCGCGTTCAACCTGATTGCGGCCTACGACCACGCCATCGCGACGTACTTCCTTCGTCAGCAGTCCAAGAGCCCGAACGGGAACGCGCCTCTACCCGTTCACCTGCACCCCGGCTTCAAGAACATTCAACCGCTGCGCTACGGCGAGAACTCGCACCAGCAGGCGGCGTTCTACAGCGACGTGCCCGAACCGACGCGCCCCTGCGTCGCCACCGCCGAGCAACTGCACGGTAAGGAACTCAGTTACAACAACATCCTCGACCTCGATTCCGCGCTGAACCTCGCCCGCGAGTTCGCAACTCCCGCCTGTGTGGTGGTGAAGCACAACAACCCGTGCGGTGCTGCGACGTCCGGCAAACTCGCCGACGCCTTCCTGAAGGCCTGGGACGGCGACCCGCTCTCCGCATTCGGCGGCATCATCGCGTTCAACCAGACCGTCGATGTCGACACCGCGGCCGCAATCATGGACCCGAAAGCGAAGCGGTTCGTGGAGTGCGTGATCGCGCCGGATTACGAACCCCACGCACTCGAAGCCCTCAAGAAGTGGAAGGAGAACGTCCGCTTCCTGAAGACCGGGCCGCTGTCCGGCGGGCCGCAAGGGCTCGACTACCGGCGCGTCGACGGCGGGTTGCTCGTCCAGACCCGCGACACCGGCGCCGACAAACCCGACGCCTGGAAATGCGTCACCGATCGCAAGCCCAGCGAAGACGAGTGGCACGCCCTCCACTTCGCGTGGTTCGTGTGCAAACACGTCAAGTCGAACGCGATCGTCCTCGCGAAGGGCGCGCAGGTCGTTGGCGTCGGCGCGGGGCAGATGTCGCGGGTGGTGTCGGTCGAGATCGCAGTTAAGAAGGCCGGAGAACATGCGCGCGGGAGCGTGTTGGCCTCCGACGCGTTCTTCCCGTTCCCGGACAACGTTCACGCCGCCGCCGCCGCCGGTGTTACCGCGGTCATCCAGCCCGGCGGTTCGGTGAAGGACGCCGACAGCATCGCGGCGTGCAACCAGCACGGCATCGCGATGCTGTTCACCGGCGTCCGGCACTTCCGGCACTAATGAAGGCAGCAGATCTTCACCGCAGAGGGCGCGAGAGGGCGCAGAGAAAGACAGAGAGTGAGGTTCAAGCTCTCTGTCTTTCTCTGCGCCCTCTCGCGCCCTCTGCGGTGAGTCCTTTATCTGAGAGGCACTGAGATGGAACACACGTCGCACGAGTTCTTGAAGGCGCTGCTGGAAACCCCCAGCCCGTCGGGGTTCGAGCAACCGATCCAGCAGGTCGTTCGCGAGCGGATGAAGCCGTTCGCCGACGAGGTCCGCACGGACTCGCACGGGAACGTATTCGCGACCCGGTTCCCGGAGGGGCGCCCGGCGGACGCCCCGCGCGTCATGCTCGCGGGGCACTGCGACCAGATCGGCCTGATGGTGCAGTACATCGACTCCGACGGGTTCCTGTACATCCAGCCCATCGGCGGCTGGGACATGCAGATCCTGCTCGGGCAGTACCTCACCGTCTGGACCAAGACCGGGCCGGTGACCGGGGTGGTGGCGCGGCGCGCCATCCACCTGCTGAAGCCGGAAGAGCGGAACAAGGTGCCGGACTTCGCCGACGTGTGGGTCGACATCGGGGCCAGGAACAAGGAAGAAGCGGAATCCCTCGTCCAGTGCGGCGACCCGCTCACGTTCGCGCTCGGGTACCGGCCGCTCCGCAACGGACTGGCCGCGAGCCCCGCAATGGACGACAAGGTCGGGCTGTGGGTGTGCATGGAAGCGGTGCGGTTGCTCCACGGGCGCTCCCTCAAGGCGGCGGTGTACGGCGTTTCGACGGTCGCCGAGGAGATCGGCCTGCGCGGCGCGACGACGGCGACCTACGCCGTGAACCCGACCGTCGGCATCGCGGTGGACGTGACCCACGCGACCGACGTGCCGAGCGGCGACAAGAAGACCCAGGGCGACATCAAGTGCGGCGGCGGGCCGGTGCTGTACCGCGGGCCGAACATCAGCCCGCGCGTTTTCGACCTGCTGGAAGCCACCGCGAAGGCCCACAACATTCCCGTCCAGGTGCGCGGCACGCCGCGCGCCACCGGCACCGACGCCAACGCCATCCAGATCGCCCGGGAGGGCGTCGCCACCGGTCTGATCGGCATCCCGAACCGCTACATGCACAGCCCGGTCGAGGTCGTTCACCTCGACGACCTGTCGAACTCCGCCAAGCTGCTCGCAGAGTTCTGCGCCGCGGTCGGGCCGGACACGAACTGGATTCCCTGAGCCCGGCTGTCTGAAATTCTGGCGCGTAGCCCGTTTTCCGACGCCCTTTTGCGCCCGGTTTGCCTGCGCGCGGCACCGGCGCGCTCTAGTCTTCGGCCGACCAAGCTCGCCCGATTCGGCTGGAGCCCTGCCCGTGGCAACGCACACCAAGCTGCCCCGCCTGAACACGCCGTTCCTCGCGGCGGTCCGCAAAAGTGGACTACTCACCCCCGACGACCTGATCGCGGTGTTCCAGGCGACCAACATCGACTTCGCCACCGCGGAGCCGATGCAGGTCGCGTCCCTCCTGGTCCGGAAGAAGCTGCTGACCAAGTTCCAGGCGATGCAACTGCTCCAGGGGCGGACCCAGGGGTTCGTGCTGGACCAGTACCGCATCCTCGACGGCATCCGCCAGGACCGGGTCGGGATGGTGTTCAAGGCCGAAGACACCAACACGAAGCGGCTCGTGTCGCTGAAGGTGCTGCCCACCGACCGGGCCAACGACCCGACCGTCCTCGAAGCGTTCATGCACGAGGTCCGGACCGCCGCGAAGGTGAACCACCCGAACGTGGCCCGGGTGCTCGATGTCGGGTACTGGCAGGGCACGCACTTCGTCGTCTCCGAATACGTGCCGGGCGTCACGCTCGACCGGCTGGTGACGGAGAAGGGGCCGCTGGCCGCGCACGTCGCGGCCCAGCTCGTCGCCCAGGTGGCCGTCGGGCTGATGCACGCGCACGCCTGCGGGCTGATCCACCGCGACCTGAAGCCGGGCAACATCGCCGTGCTCCCGGACCGGAGCGTGAAGCTCATCGACCTGGGGCTGACGCACATGCTGGAAAGTCCGTGGGCGCGGGTCACCAAGCGCATCAGCACGAAGGAGTACGCCGAGGAGATCGCGCACATCGCGCCCGAGCAGGCGTGGGGGTGCGAGATGGACGGCCGCAGCGACGTGTACAGCCTCGGTTCCACCTTCTACTTCATGCTGACCGGCGAGGTCCCGTTCCCGGGGCTGGCGCCCGAGATGATGTCCGAGCGACAGATCCGCGGGATCCCGTCGCCCGCGAAGCTGCGCCACGGGGTCGCCCCCGAGATCGACCACATCGTGAGGAAAATGGGGGCCAAAGACCCGCACCTGCGGTACCCGTCGGTGCGCGAGGTGGTGAAGGCGCTGCAAGCGTGGCTCCCGGTGCGCCAGCTTCAACAACTGGGGCTGTCGCAAGAACACCCGACCCTGGAGGCCATGACCGCGGCGGGGACGACCGTTTCCCAGCCGGCCGCTCCCGCCAAGCCCGGCGGGCTGCGGGGCTTGTTCCGCCGCTTGATCGGCGGCTAGGCCGGGGCGGAAAAGCTCGTTTTCGTTGAAGGTACGCCGAACGCCCTGGCCGGCGTATCGGGCTCTTCCCACAGCATTTTCTGCATTCTGGCACCTACGGGCGTCCGGAACGTGCCGGGCCGAGTGGCTAATTGCGCATGATTGTTTGGTAATCATCTTGTTGCTCACTGTGCGGTTTTATGTAAGTGTTCTCTCTGTAAGCTGTTGTGTTCCGGCTCTGGACGCCGGTCTAACCAGCCCATGCTCGAACCAGTCACTGTATCTGCGTTTCGGGCGTGGGATTCGGTGGTAGCGACCACCCAGCGATTCGTCAGCCCGTGGGTCGTTTGCCGGTAGCGAATGTCCAGTCGCCGACCCTTCAGTGCTTCACTTGTGGCGCTGTAACCCCCGTTACAGCGGATTGCCTCTTCGGGGTGGCTGGAGTGCCGAATCGGTTCAGCCGCACTTGCAGTAAAGCCGACGACCGCCATCGCCCCCGCCACTGAACCTCACCTCTCGGTGTGGGCTTCGTGCGCTCCTTATGTTTTTCCGGCGCGCCAGTCCGCCGGTGGCTCTTGCGACGCCGTGGCGCTTCGTGTCGTCGCGCCGTTCGCGCGTGCCCACGTACTGTTCCGATGGCACTGGGGCCGTGGGCCGGACCGACGGTTCCCTACCGCGCACCCATCTGGCCCGGGTTCTCGAAGGCCGATGAAGGGCATGTGCTCCGGCGATTCTGACTTTCCGTTCCGCGCCGGCGGCGTTTACATTTCCCCTATGGACTTCTCACACGAAGAACTGGTCGAGATCGTGGACCGGCTCGTCGCGGGGCTGATCGAGCGCGCGGGCGTTACCGCCGGACCGGTCAACGCGCTCCACCTCGCCGAGTACCACCTCGGCATTCCCGTCGAGTTCGTCGAACCGGCGGAGGACGACGGCTCCGGCCGCCGGCGCCCGCGGTCCCGGCCGGCGGGCAACGGGATCACGCTGACCACCGACATGAGCGAGGAGGCCCAGCAGCGTGGCGCCGCCGGCGGCATCGCGAACCTCCTCATCCCCGACATCATGCACAAACTCGGCATCCCCGCCGGGGCCGAGGGGAAGCCGTTCGTCACCCACGTTCGCGGGCTCATTGTGCCGCGGGTTCTCATCCCGACGCGACTGCTCCGCGCGGCCCTCCGCGACTGCAAGTACGACGTGCCCGCGCTCCACCGCGTGTTCTCCACGGCGAGCATGGAGATGGTCGCGCTCCGGCTGCTCGACCTGGACAGCCCGTGCGTGATTGCCATCGTGGACGACGGGGTGGTGGCGACCCGGCGCGGCAACCAGATGCAGGTGGCCCGGCAGCTCAGCGACGCCGAACGCGAGTGCGTCGAACGGGTCACGGAGCTCGAACTCCCCCACCGCGCGCGGGTGGGGGAGTGGACGGCCTGGGGGTGGTTCGTCGAGGGGCGTCCTTTTCGCCGGATTATTGTGCGCGCCGTGCCGGACGACGTATAATGTGTTCACGTTGCGTTCACACGGCGGTCGCCATCGCGTTAGGCTGGCGACCGCCGGACCGTTTCCGGCCCCGAACCGGTAGAAGCTTCCGGTTCTCTATCCGGAGTTAGTGATAGCTCTGGACCCTGAAGCCCTCACTTTGGGCTTCTCGTCACATTTGGACCCTTTACAACCGCCGGCCGGGGCGGGAATATTCTTAGTTACCGTCCGCACGGAACCTTGTGGCGGACCGACAGATCAGGAGCGCTCGGCCATGACCGACGACCGCATCCCCATGACGCGGGAAGGCTACGAGAAACTCAAGGCCGAGCTGGATCGGCTCCGCGGCGCGGAGATGATCGAGATCACCAAGCGGGTGGCCGCGGCGCGCGATCTGGGCGACTTGAGCGAGAACGCGGAGTACCACGCGGCCCGCGAGGACCAGGGGATACTTCAGGCCCGTATCGACGCCCTTTCGGACCGGTTGTCGCGTGCGGTGATCGTTGATACGAGCAACCTTCCCAAGGACACGGTGGCGTTCGGGAGCAAGGTTCGCGTGCTCGACGTGGACATCGACGAGGAAGAAACGTTCGAACTCGTCAGCCCCGGACAGGAGAACCCGGACAAAGGGCGCATCCTGACCGGCAGCCCGATCGGGCAGGGGCTGATCGGCCGCAAGAAGGGCGACACCGTCGAAATTCAAGTGCCGAGCGGTACGATCAAGTTCAAGATTCTCGACATCTCGTCCGCTAACATTTGATGCGCGACGTGTTCGTTGTTTCCTTTTGCCGTTCGGGTTTTTCCCATCCGTGTGCGTGACCGTTGGCCGGCACACGGATGCGCAGGGCGTGGCGGGAAACAGCGTTGCCGCGCCCCCGCCGGGTGCGTTCGGAACGGGCTTATAGCATTTCGGGTACGGCTTCGGACGTGCCCTCTTTCTCGCCCGGCAGACCCGTACACCATTGTCGGTCATTGAGGCGAATAACGATTTTGCGCTCGACGAGCAAAAACGGATAGGCGCCGTCGATACTTGTGGCTACAAACTCTTTTCGCATTTCCACCGGCCACCGTTGACGTGGTGTCGGGTGGAGCGAATGCTATTGGTGGTGGGTGGCTCGAATGCCGCTCCCGATTCGATCGGGTCAGCCCTGTGAGCGAGCGCGGGCATGTCCGACCCTCGGCTTCAAAGTATGCACTTGGAAGGGCAACTCAGGCGGGACACGTTCCGCTCTGCGCGCGAGCGCCTTCAAGCGGCGTGTGGTTCACACACACTGGCCGGGGAAAGGAATCTGCCAGCCCCGGGACCAGTTGCGACCGAGGGTGCGTTACCATCTCCGGTTATCCTCGGACGGTTCACATTCTTCCTCAAAGACGAAAGTAACGTTTACCCACTCCGACTGGGGATGAACAGCATCGGCCGGCTCCCCGACAACGACATCGTCCTGAACGACGAGTGCGTCTCACGTCGCCACTGCGCGATCGTGGTTCACTCCGATCTGCGGTGCGAACTACACGATGTCGCGTCGAAGAACGGCACCGTCCTGAACGGCCGGCACATCCCCCAACCCGCCAAGCTTCAGTCTGGCGACCAGATTACGTTGTGCAACCGGCGACTCACGTTCCACGTCACGGAAGCCGCTGGGGATGTCGGGTAACGGCGCGACCGAGTTCCGGTTTCTTATGCTAAGTGGTAACGTCGCGGACGGACATGGCTCCTGGCGTCCCCTGTCCCCAAGGGGGCAAGCCGCGATCTCCGCTGTCGCTTTTTGCTCGCCTTCCATCTCTTTCTTGTTGGCTGCTATAAACTTGTAACCCGTTCGGGTCCGCTTAATCATCCGCGGTTTGACGGCCGGAATCGCTCGCGGCGGTCTGAACGCCGGGCTGCCCGGTGTTGTTTCTGTACAACAGGGGTGATCGTTCTCACCTATTGTGCGGAGGCGGCGTTCGATGGCGGACATTCGGGGGTTTCGCGGCTTCAGGTACGACCTTGGCACGGTGGGCTCGCTCTCGGACGTGGTCGCGCCGCCGTACGACGTGGTTGATGCGGCCCTCCAGAAGCAGCTTTACGACAGCAGCCCGTACAACGCGATCCGACTCGAACTGACCCGCGACGAAGCGGGCGATGACGAGATCAACAACAAGTACACCCGAGCCGCCAACACGCTCCGTGAGTGGGTGTTGGCGAACGTGGTGCGTCAGGACACCGCGCGCGGGCTCTATGTGTATGAACAGGAGTACACAGTCGAGGGGAAGACGTTCACCCGGCGTGGGTTCCTGGCCCGCGTTCGCCTAGAGCCGTTCGGGCAGGGTAAGATTTATCCCCACGAACAGACGATGTCCGGCCCGAAGGAAGACCGGCTGAAACTGTACCGTGCCACCGGCTTCAACCTGTCACCGGTGTTCGGGTTGTACCCGGACGGAAACGACGAAGTGTTTCAGGTGCTCGAACCGCTGATCCGTTCGGCGCCGCCGCTGGTCGCAAAGGATCACTTGGGCGTTACGAATCGGCTCTGGGTGGTGACCGATTCGGCCGCGGTCAGCAGGGTGATCGGGCTGATGGGGCCGAAGTCGGTTTACATCGCCGACGGGCACCATCGGTACGAGACCGGCGTGAAGTACCTCGAAGAGCGTCGCGAGGCGGGTGAGGTTCCCGACGACGAGGCCGCTCCGAACTTCTGCCTGATGATGCTGGTCGGGATGAGTGACCCGGGGCTTCTGATCCTCCCGACGCACCGCCTCGTCAGCGGGCTGGCGTCCAGCATCACGGCGCCGCAACTGGAAGAGGTGCTGAAGGAGAACTTCGACATCCTTGAACGCACCGGGACCGACGAACAGGCGGCGTGGGAACACGTCCAAATGGACGGGGCGCAGGCCACGCTGGCGTTCGGGACCGTCGCAGACGGTCAGTGGATCGTGGCGAAGTTCCGCACCCCGGAGTTGATGGCCGCACTGGCCCCGAACCAGAGCGACGATTGGCGCGCGCTGGGCGTGAGCATCCTTCACAAAGTCGTCTTGGACCGCCTCCTGCGCGAGAAGGTCGGCGGGACGCCGGTGTGCAAGTACGTTCACCTGCTGAGCGAAGTCACCGATGCCACGGCGAAGAAGCAGTGCCAGATCGCGTGTCTGGTGCCGCCTGCGACGATGGGACACGTCGAGCAGATCGCCGGGAACGGCGAGAAAATGCCACCGAAATCGACGTACTTCTACCCGAAGCTGCTGACCGGTATGGTGTACAACTCGCTCAAAAAGGATTGAGGCCGTGGCGCGTACTCGTCTCGACGATCCCGACGATGAAGACGGCGACGAGTACGACGCCGAACACGACTACGACCCCGACGACCCCGAAACGTATCCGCAAGGGGTGTACCTGGACGACGAGCGGGCACTCGTTCCGTGCCCGCACTGCCGCGCCGAGATCGACGAAGAATCGGAGCAGTGCCCGCGGTGTGGGATGTTCCTCTCGGCCGAGGACGCCCCGCCCGGTCAAAAGTCGCGGTTCACGATGGCGATGTTGCTCCTCGCGCTCTTCGCGGCACTCATCATGGCGCGGGGGTGCTGACCGGCTGCACGGTTCGGTGGAGCATGACCGGGCGGCCGTTACGCCGCGCTCCGCGTGCCCGCCGTCAATTGCGCCGAGGGCGGCAAGAACCCGTGCTTCGTTAACGCGGCAGTGAGCTTCTCGATCGCCGCGGCCCAACTGAACGCCGGTGCCCGCAGCGCCGCCACCGAACCGAGGCGATCGGCGGTGGCGCGGTCGGCGTACACCTCGCGCAGGCGCGCAATCAGGTGCTCGTCATCGGGGTCGGCCCAGCGGCCGGAATAGACTTTGTTCTTCGCCTCAACGAGCTTGTAGTTCACCTCGTACCCCACGGCCGAATCGAACACCTCGCCGACCGCGCTGAACGTGGTGCTCACCAGCGGCACGCCGCAGCCCATCGCCTCGAGCAGGTGCAGCCCAAACCCTTCGCCGTAGGAGGCGTTCACGTAGCAGGTGAGCGAGCGGTACCAGTCGGCAAGTTCGCTCGGCTTCAACCCGGTGTTGATGACCTCGACCCGCGGGTCGTTGTGCGTGTTCACCATCGGCGAGCGCGGGGTGATCTTCACCTTCAGCCGCACGTCCTCCCCGGCGGGAAACGCCTTCACGAACAGGTCGATCACGCGCTGCACGTTCTTCCGCAGCCCGCCCTCGGTGAGCGCCCCCGCGGTCCCGAAGGTGCACACCGCCGGCCCGCTGTTGGCGGGGCGCGGCGAAAACACGTCCGGGTCGTACCCGAGCGGCACCATTTCCATCGGCACGGTGACCCCGTTCGCGCGGAAGCAATCGACGCCCCACTGGCTCGGGACGAGCACCAGCCCGCACTTGTTGAGGTACTTCGCCGAGCCGGCGGGGATCGTGTCCGTTTCCCACATCGTCCACGCGGCGGTGAGTTCCGTCGGGCGGAACATGTACAGCAGGTGCGGCGGGATGATCGCGAGGCGTGGGGTGTCGAAGTTGTACATCCGCTCGTTCGGCACCGCGTCGTCCGGCACCCAGTCCATCTCGACCCACGAGCGCGGGTCGCGGAACACGTTCACGTTCTTGGCGGTGAGGCCGACGAGCGCCTTCAGCACGACGTGGTCGTAGCCGCCGTGCCCGTGGATGTGTCCCGAGAGGAACAGCGGGGGGCCGGTGCGCACCGGGGCCGGCTTCTGCGTCCGGCGCGGGCCACGGGCCTTCGCCGCGAGCCGGCTGAACTGGCCGGTCGAGAGCATCCCCGCCGCCCGGAACAGCGAACCGAGCGCGCCGCGGAAGTCCCGCGTGTACGCCAGCAGCCGCAGCTTGCCGTAAATCGCCTTCAGCAGACCGGCGCGCGCGGGTTGCGTGGACGCATCAGCCATCGCGGTACTCCCTTACCTTCGGATGGAGGATGGTAAGGGCGCCGGGTAAAAAATCAAGCCGAAGCGGCCGCCACCGCTGGGGCCGCCGTTCCTTCTGCCGGCCGGAACCGGAACCACCGCGGGGGTACATGACGAGCGCCTGGACGATCAGCACGAACGCCGCGACGTGGACGGTCGTGAAAAAGATCTGCGGCAAGTCATAGAAGAGCAGATCGTGCATGAGCCGGCCCATGAACGTCTGGCTGTCGTTGAACCCTTGGCCGGCGAGCGCCCGGAGCTGCTCCTCCCACACGGTGAGCGGGCACCGGATGCCCCGGAACTCCTCGAAAGCCACGATCGCAATGGCGGTGAGGTGCGAGAATCTGAACCACGGGTTCCGCGCCCACCGCCACTTAAACGGCGCCGCGACGACGATCGCGAGCTGCCCCAGAACCACATACGCGACGTACGCGACGTGAATGCCGACGACGACATCGGCGGCGACGCCGTACCACATGGGTGCCCCTTTGGTTGAGTGCTGTTCGAGTTTCGTTCGGCCGACGTGTGCTGTCGTTAGATGTGATCCCGACCCGAAAGGGTTTATTCCCGTTCGACGTGGTGTGGGATTGCCGCAAAACAGCAGCCAAGAGGATTGGCCGCAAAAAAGCACAAAGGGCACAAAAGAAAACTGAAGAGGAAAAGGCAGCTTGGCCACAAAAAAGCACAAATGGCACAAAAGATCACAGAAGAAAAAACAAAAGAGTGTGTTTAAAACACTGCTCTGGTTTTGGTATTTGCTTTCCTTTTGTGCCCTTTGTGCTTTTTTGTGGCCAATCCTCTTTCAATCCACTCTTCGGTTTTCTTTTGTGCTATTTGTGCTTTTTTACGGCCAATTCTTTGTCTTTGTGTGTGTTTAATCCGGGGCGCGGCCCATCAGGTACGAGCGCAGTTCGATGAACACCTGGGTGCAGCGCTGGCGCCAGTTGCGGTCGGTGAGCAGGGCCGGGTGTGACGGTCGGAACAGCACGTGGACCGTGAGGCTGTTGTCCCTGGCCGGGTCCAGGTGGTGGAGGTGGAGTTCGACATCGATGGGGCTGGCGGAGCGGCGCAGCCCGAGCCACGAGAGCGGGCCGCCGGTGGGCGTCTTGCGCCCGCCCAGGCGCACCTTGATGAGCCCGGGGACGCTCTCGACCACCTCGCCGCCGGCGTCGTGAACGAACCCGCGGAGCTTCATGATCGCGATGCTTTCCGGCATCCACGCTTCCATGTGGAACGGGAGCGCGGCGTTGTCCCGCGACGTGCCGGTCTGGGTGAGCGCGGACGCCGGCGGCGGGGTCGCTACGACCGACGCGGGCGGGTGAGGGAAGGTGAGGCCGGCGTGCGACGCCGGTGCACGCAATTCGCTGTGCGACCGCGGCGGGACCATGCTGCGCGATTCCGCCTTCACCTGCGCGCGGTTCAGGGCGGTGTCAAACCGCTCGGCCAACTCCCGGGCCGTCTGAGGGCGGTCGGCGGGGTCTTTCGCCAGGGTGTCGAACACCAGCTCTTCGATTTCCGTCGGCACCCAGCCCGTCAGCCCGAGCTCCCCGAACGTGGGGGCGTACTCGGTGGCGTGAGCCAGCAGGATGTCCATGCTAGTCGGGCCGTTGAACGGGAGCCGGCCGGTGAGCAGTTCGTACATCATCACGCCGACGCTGTACAGGTCGCCGCGGTGGTCCATTTCCTCGCCGCGCACCTGCTCGGGGCAGATGTAGCCGGGCGTACCGACCGCGAAATCGACGTTCGTGTCGGTCACCTTGCGCGTGGTCGGCTCGCCCTCGATCAGCTTCGCCAGCCCGAAGTCCATGACCTTGATGCGTTCGCGTGGGGTGTCGGCGTCGACCACCATGAGGTTCGCGGGCTTCAGGTCGCGGTGGATGATGCCCTCGTCGTGGGCCGCCTGGAGCACCTCGCACAGCTCGCCGATGATCCGCCCCACGCGCGGGGCGCTCATGCGCTTGTTCCTGAGCAGCAGGGATTCGAGGTTAACGCCCTTGACGTATTCCATGATGATGCACGGCCCGAGCGGGTCGTCGAGCGTGGCATCATAAAGGGTGACGGCGCCCGGGTGCTGGAACCGGGCCATCAGCAGCGTTTCGCGCAAGAAGCGGTCGCGGAATTTGGGGTCGGCGGCGATCTGCTCGTGCATCACCTTGACCACCACCTCACGGCCCAGATCGAGCTGGCGCGCGAGGTATACCCTGCCCATGCCGCCCTCGCCGAGCTGCCGCCTCGTCTCGTACCGACCCATGAATACGCGGCCGATCATGAAAATTCGCTCGCTCGGCTCCCCGGGCGGGGCGGGTTGGGGCGCCTAACTCTAGGTCGAGAAAACGGAACAATCCAACGCGGCCCGCGCATCCGTCGTGTCGCGCGTTCGCACCGGTGACGAAAAATGAGTTCCGGCGCGAAGCAAGGGAACGCGCGAAAGGTCCAGTATGTCGGGGAAATACGAGGTGAGTTGTGTCGCCCGCGTTACAACTGCTCGGTCGGTGTTCCGAGGAGCACCGTGCGGCGCTGGGATTTGGGTGCCGCTCGCGGTACACTGGCACCCGCCTGCCGACCCTCGCCGAACTTCTCCACCCTCCCGGAGCTTCGCCTATGCCGCGGTTCGCATGTCTCCTCGCACTCCTTCTGCTCAGCGCGCCTTTGTCCGCCCAGCCGAGGGGCGGACCGCTTTCGCCGGCCGACGCGCTGAAAGCACTGAAAGTCGCGGACGGCTTCCAGGTGGAGCTGTTTGCCGCCGAGCCGATGCTGATTAACCCCACCTCCATCGACGTGGACCACAAAGGGCGGGTGTGGGTGGCGGAGGCCGTGAACTACCGGCGCAAGAATTTCGGGCGGCCGATCATTCGCAAGGAAGGCGACCGTATTCAGGTGCTGGTGGACGAGAAGGGCGAAGGTAAGGCGTCGAAGGCGATCACGTTCTATCAGGGCGATGAGCTTTACGGCCCGCTCGGCGTGTGCGTGCTCCCATATGCGGACGGTAAGGGGCAGAAGGTGTTCGTGTGCCAGTCGCCGGACATCCTCGTGTTCGAGGACAAGGACGGCGACCTGAAGGCCGACGGCCCGCCGAAGAAGTTCCTCACCGGGTTCGGCGGCTTCGACCACGACCACGGCGTCCACGGCATCAACATCGGTCCGGACGGCAAGCTGTATTTCACCGTGGGGGACAGCGGCGTCACAGGTCTTCAATCGGCTGATGGCAAGGGCAGAAAGTGGGTGTCCAATACCACCGACGTGCAAAAAGGCACGGTCTGGCGCTGCGACACAGACGGCACCAACCTCGAACTCATTGCGCACAATTTCCGCAACAACTACGAAGCCTGCGTGGACAGTTTCGGTGAGGTGTGGCTCTCCGACAACGACGACGACGGCAACCAGCAGACGCGCATCTGCTTCGTGATGCCCGGCGGGAACTACGGGTACGGCCCGCGCGGCCCGGGCCAGTCGCACTGGCACGAGGAGCAACCCGGGATCGTCCACAAGACGCTCCGCACCGGGTTCGGCAGCCCCACCGGGATCACGGTCTACGAAGGCGACCTCTTCGCCAAGAAGTACCGCGGTTCGCTGCTCCACTGTGACGCCGGGCCGCGTGAGGTGCGGTGGTTCCACCGCAAGCCAAAGGGGGCCGGGTACGAACTCGAAAAGGAGCTTCTGCTCACCAGCAGCGACAACTGGTTCCGCCCGTCAGACGTGTGCGTGGCGCCGGACGGCAGCATCATCGTGGCCGACTGGTACGACCGCGGCGTCGGCGGGCACGGGATGGGCGACCCGACCGACGGGCGCATTTACCGGATCACCCCGAAGGGCCACACGGGGTATAAGGTGCCGGAGTGGAAGCTGACCGATCCGAAGTGGTACGTCGAAGCGCTGAAATCTCCTTGCGCGGCGATGCGTTACATGGCGTTCGCCAAAATCCGCCCCCTCGTGTTGCAAGTCACAGACCGTCATAAAGAATGGGTCAAGACTAAGGGAGAGTTTAAAAATGACGACAAGACAAAAGAGCTATTCAGTAATCTGGTAGCTATTGAAAAGGAGTTGCAAGAGGCGAATGTATGGGATGGGCCGCCAGAAAATGCGGCTCGCGCGTTGTGGCTCACTTGCGTATCGAATCGAAGTGGCTGGAACGATACACCGATGTACCGCGCACTGGCATCAAGCGTCTTATTTACGGACAAAAAACGTAATAACGGCCCGCTTCCGCTCACGCTTCTCCGCATCGACAGGAGCCTTGGAGATAACGAATTTTACCGCACCGCGCGTACCATGTATCCCCTCGAAACGTCCTCTAAAACCGATCTGCCGAAAGACTCAATCGATGCCCTTAATCGGGACCCGAATAAGTTCGTAGAGCTGTATGGCCCAACGGCGGCAGCTCAACGCGAGCTTCTACTTTCGATGCCCGGTATCGGATTAGAGTACGTCAAACCGGTTTTCTACGCCCTTGCCAAGAAGTACGACGGCCAAGACCACTTCTATCGTGCCGCCCTCAACATCGCGTGCGGTACTGATCCGGTTCGGCGTGATGCGATCCTGGCCGATTTCGACAAGCACTTCCCGGAATGGAACGACAAGGTCGCGGACCTCGTGTGGGAGCTGCGGCCAAAGTCCGTGCTGCCGCGCCTCGGCAAGCTCCTCAGCGACGCCAAACTGACCGCGGCCCAGAAGTCGCGCATTGTGGACATCATCGCGTCCAACGACGACCCTTCTGCGGGGCAGGCGATGCTCGCGGTGCTGAAGTCAGGCGCAGCGCCGGAAGTGAAGGGGCGCGCGGTCGAAAGCTTGAAGCTCTTCCTCCCCACCAAATGGAAAGCACTTCAGGGGAGCAAGGAACTAACGGAACAGGTCAGCTCCTTACTCTCAGAGCCGAAGTCGCGAGTCACGGGTTTGCAACTGGCGGCGGCAATCGGGTCCGCGGATTACGTTGGGGCGGTGGCCGACATCGCGAAAGATAAGGAAGCCGCGCTCGACCTGCGGAAAGAGGCGGTTCGCGCGCTCGGGAAGATCAAGGACGACGCGAGTGTGTCCGCACTGATCGACATCGGCAGCCCGGAGAACCCGCTTTCGGTGGCGTGCGTGCAGGCGCTCGGCGAACTGCTTCCCACCGGGCCGAAGCCGTCCAAGCACACAGCGGTTGCGCTCGATGCGCTGGTGCGCGCGATCAACGCCGGCGACCGCGGCACCCCGGAACTGAAGTCGGCCGCCCTGACCGCTCTCGCTGGCAACCGGGCCGGTACGCAATGGCTCCTCGACGCGCACCAGAAGGCCGCGTTACCGAAAGAGCTGGTGGCACAAGCGGGGCAACTGCTCCGCAACTCGCCGTTCCAGGGCGAACGGAACCGGGCGCTGCTGCTGTTCCCGGCGCCCGCCAAGCTGAACCCCAAGAGCCTCCCCGCCGTGGCCGATTTGGCGCGGCGCCAGGGCGATGTGGCCCGCGGTAAGGCCGTGTGGAACGCGAGCCTCACCGGGACGGCGCAGTGCGCGAAGTGCCACATGGTTCGCGGCGTCGGCGGGCAGATCGGCCCCGACCTCTCGATGATCGGCAAGAAGGCCAGCCGCGAGAACCTGTACGAATCGCTCCTCACCCCGTCGAAAGCGATCGCCGATCAGTACATCCCCCACGCCGTCACCACCACCGCCGACGTGGTCGTGAGCGGGTTACTGGTGGGCGACAGTGCCGACGCGATCACCCTTCGCGATGCGAACGGCAAAGACACCACCATTGCCAAGGCGGACATCGACGGCGCAGTGCGCAAGCTCAAGAACTCGCTGATGCCCGACGACATCGTCACCGCGCTCAACGAAGACGAACTGGTCGATCTGGTGGCCTACCTGGAGACGCTGAAGACGGCGGCGCTCACCCCGGACAGCTTCGCTGTCGCCGGCCCTTTCCCGGCGGAGAGCATGAACAAGGCGCTCGACACCGCCTTCGGACCGGAAGCGGCCGCGTTCGATCCGAAAGCGATCTGGACCATGAAGGGCGTCACCTCCGTCGGCTGGAAGACGCTGCGACCGGACGGGAAGGGCTATTTCGACCTCGCCGGGACGCACGGCCGCGCGGGCCTCAACTCCGCGTCCTACATGTACTTTGAAGTAGACTCGCCGGCGGAGCAGGGGGCCGAGGTGCTGCTCGGGCCGGACGACGGGGCGAAGCTCTGGCTGAACGGGAAAGAGGTGTTCACCTCGCGCGAATCCAAGGCGGCATCACCGGAGGCGCACAAGGTCGCGGTGAAGCTCGCGAAGGGTAAGAACGCCGTGCTCCTGAAGGTGGCCAACGGCAACAACCCGCACGGGTTCTATTTCAGCCTGACCTCCGCCGAGGAACTGAAGGCGGTGCCGCGGAAGTAGCCCACTCGGGCCGCACCGACGGACGCGGCCCTGCCTCTCCCGCTCTGTCTCTTTCAATCGGAGCTACTGGAATGCGTCTGGTTCCTTTCACTGCGCTCGGCGCGCTGATTCTGGTGGGTGTGGCGACGGGCGCCGACGAAAAACCTGTCGTCGTAAAACTTAACAAGCTGTCGGCGCCAGCGCCGGCCGGCTGGAAGAGCGAAAAGCCGGCGAACCGGTTCCGCACCTACCAGTTCAAACTCCCGGGGGCGAAGGATCACCCCGAGGCCGAGCTGTCCGTAATGAACGAGAGCCTACCGGGCGCCGACAAGAACTTTCCCAAGTGGAAGAACACGTTCGCCGTGCCCGAAGGCAAGACCGCGGACGACATCAGCAAGACCGCGAAGTGGGAGGTCAAAGGTGCCACCGTCAACGTGCTCGACGTGACGGGCACCTGGAAGTACAAGGAGCGGCCGTTCGATCCCAAGTCGAAGGAGATGCTGCTCGAAGACTGGCGCGTAATCTGGGTGATCGTGGAGGAGAAGGATGCGAAAGGGGAGCCGCTCGAAACGCACCACCTGCGCCTCAGCGGTCCCTCGGTCACCGTGGCCGAACACGCCAAGGCATTTGAGGACTGGGTGAAGGCGTTCAAATAGCAACGTCCTTGCAGACTCAGCACGTCACAAGGGTAGACAGGAACTGTCGAAGAGTTGAACACGATCGAAGTTTCAGCGATGGGTTCTTGAACCGTCCGGTGGGGATCTGGCCGCCAGAAGACAGCCCCACCGGCTCCGAACGAACAGATCGATGCCGAACCCCCACCGTTCGGTAACACCACATCAGCGGAATTCGGTTGATTCTGCACGTCTGGGCATCTGGATTGCTCCCGCATAGCGGAGATGGCGGGGTGAATGCTCCAGGACTGGCTTGGTAAGCACTGCTCTCGCGTGTGGACGGCGCAAGTGGGTTGCGACAGAGTTTACGGTGCGATGTCCACGCGCAGTTCTAACCATCAAGAGTAGAAGTATCCAGCTGCCGATCCTGGTGAGAAAAGGTTCTCGGTACAGAGCGACCGTTACGCTCCGAAGAACGAGTCGCGGCGCTGCGGGCCGTCGCATCTCGTTTCCATTCTGCCTGCGGGATCTGGCCCATGCGCGCAACAGCCGCTCTATTCTTGGTGCCCCTTCTGTTCGTTGCGACTTCGCGAGGGCAGGAGCCGCCTGGCGACCTCAAAGACCGTATCGAAGACCTGAAGAGGCAGATCGCGGAGAAGAAGGCCGAACTCGCGAAGCTCGAAGCGGATCTCGCGAGGCTCGATCCGTCCAACCCACAAAAGATTCAAGGCAAGTGGCGAACGATCGAGGTGGTCTCGGCCGGCGCGAAGCTCGAACGGGACGTATGGGTACACCTGAGCTGGGAGTTTAATGGCAAGAGCGTGGTAACGGTCGCGCAGAAGGCCGGCGAGGTGCCCTACACGCTTTTGCTCGACTCGTCAAGTACACCCGCGCAGATCGATCTGGTTCACAAGAACCCTAAACTCAGACTTTCTGGAATTTACAAGTTTGAAGGCGAGAAGCTCGTCATCTGCCTCCGCGAAGGGACGCGGCCGCGGACGTTCGATTCGACCGAAGCCGATGGCTCGTGGCTCGTGACGCTCGACCCGGTCAAGTGAGGGGCAGTCTTGCTCCGTGGCCCCTCAAAGTCGAAGGGCTCAAGCGGTGCCGAATTGACGGTCACCGGCATCTCCCAGACCGGGGACGATGTACCCGACCTCGTTCAGGTGCGAGTCGAGCGCCGCGAGGTGAATCGGCACGTTCGGGTGAGCGGCCTGAAGCGCCGCGACGCCCTCCGGGGCGGCGATGAGGCCGATGAAAATCAGCCGCGGGGTGCCGGTTTTTTGAAGGATGTCAAGGGCCGCGATGGCGCTCCCCCCGGTCGCGAGCATCGGATCGAGTACGATGCCCACGTCCATCGTCGGTTTCGGCGGCAGCTTGTTGTAATACGTTACCGGCTTCAGCGTCGCGTGGTCGCGGTACAGACCCAGGTGCCACACGGTTGCTTCGGGCAGCGCCTCGAGCATCGCCTCGGCCATACCCAACCCTGCGCGTAACACGGGGACGAACCCCACCCGGTCGGCGATGGTTTGGCAGGTGGTTTCGGTCAGCGGCGTGTGAACGAGTGTCGGTGCGAGGCGCAGGTCGTGGGTCGCCTCGAACAGCAGCACGCGCGAGATCTCGGCGACCTGATCGCGGAACTCTGGCGGCTTCGTCTCGACCGACCGCAGTCGGGCGAGCTTGTGCTGAATCAGCGGGTGGCGGGACACGTTCACGGGCGCGGGCATGGGTTCCCCTGTGCGGCGTTAGGCGACTTGTTCCAGGATGAGCGGTTCGGACCACGGCGGCGCGTCGCCGATGGCAAACGATTCTTTGAGAAGGTCCAGTGCGGCGCCCAGCCTCGGCCCGCCGCGATGATGCACCTCGAACACCACGTGTTTCGTGCCGACGTGCTCGCCGGGTTTGGCGCGCACGATCACACCGACTGCGGGGTCGATGGCATCCTCAGCGCGGTCACGCCCGCCGCCGAGCAACCGCACGGCGACGCCTACCTTCTCCGCGTTCATGGAGACGACGTAGCCGGCGCGGTCGGCGGTCACGGCCGTAATCGCGCCGGTAGACGGGAGGCGAGCGTAGTCGTCGATGACACCGGGATCACCACCCTGTTGTTCGATGCACCTTCGGAGCACCTCGAGTCCGGTCCCGCTGGACAGTGCGCTACGCACCTGCTTCTCGGCGCTGCCGTCGTCCGGCGCGAGGCCGGCGAGCCGCACCATTCGCGCGGCGAGTGCGACTGACAGGTCGGTCAGGTCCGGCGGGCCGTTGCCTTTCAGCGTTTCGATGCTCTCGATCACTTCGAGCCCGTTCCCGACGTACCGACCCAGCGGGACGTCCATCGCGGTGATGAGCGCGCTCATCCGGAGCCCGTTTGCGGTGCCAACTTTCACGATCGAATCGGCCAGCGCCCGGGCCTGTTCGCGCGTCTTCATGAACGCCCCGGCCCCGCACTTCACATCCATTACCAAGCCCGAGATGCCCTCCGACAGCTTCTTGCTCAGGATCGAAGCCGTGATGAGCGGGACGCTCTCCACGGTCGAGGTGACGTCGCGCAGCGCGTAGAGCATCTTGTCCGCCGGCGCCACGTCGGCGGTTTGGCCGATCATGCCGAGTCCGACTTTCCGGAGCGCGGCGCGGAGCTCCGCTTCCGACAGGTTCACCCGGAAACCCGGGATCGCTTCGAGCTTGTCGAGGGTGCCGCCGGAGTGGCCGAGCCCGCGGCCCGACATCATCGGCACGACCACCCCGCACGCCGCCGCGAGCGGCCCCAAAATGAGCGACGTCTTGTCGCCGACGCCGCCGGTGCTGTGCTTATCGACCTTGGGGCCGTCGAGGTCGGAGAGGTCGAGGCGCTTCCCCGAGTTCGCCATCGCGGCGGTGAGGGCGGCGGTCTCGTCCGGGACCATCCCGTTGAGGTAGATCGCCATGAGCAGGGCGGTGAGGTGGTACTTCTCCCACCCGCTGCCGTCGAGGCGCGCTGCCGCGGAAACGAACGTCCCGATTTGCTCGGGTGACAGCACGCCGCGGTCGCGCTTGGTCTGGATCACGTCCCCGGGTCGCATGAAGTCCCCTCGCGCCGTTGCGGGTAAGCGGAGACAGCATACCCGGCCTGCACGGGAGGGCCAACGGTTCCCAAGAAGCAACCGGTGATTCTTGTGATGCGATCGGAAGGGCGGTATGATCATCCACGTTCTCGTGGATCTAGCTCGCTGCGTTGCAGCAGGCCGATGTTGCGTCGGCCGGGCGTCTGCCACCACACCCCGCGCGGGGAGCGCTGTTCCAGCACCGCTATCGGCGGCCGCGGCGCCCCGCGGCGCCAGGCCTGGGACAACACCGCCGATCGTCGTTCCTGGCGCCGCGGGGCGCCGCGGCCGCCGGCGGTGCCGTGAGCGCTCCGCGCCACAGGTTCAGAAGTAGACACGAGAACGCGAGCGGGCCGGGGGACACCCCGGCCCGCTGTGCGTTCGTGCGAGCGGGCTCGCCGGTCACTTGTGCGGCGCCGCGGCCTCACGTGCCGCGGTCAGTTTCGCGTTGGCGATGTCCTGTGCCTGTGCGCGGAACCGGCCGAGCTTGTTCAGCTCGGTGTTCGCGGCGTTCAGCTCGGCCTCGGCCGCGCGGAGGCGCTTCAGTTGCTTTTCGGCGGTCGCTTCCTGTTCCGGGGTCAGGAAGTCGTGGCGCCCCACCAGCACCCGCACCAGCTCCACAGGCTTCGGGCTGATCGTGATCGGCAGCAGCTCGTCGGTTTTGGCGCGGGGCACGAGGTACAGCACCCGCGACCCGTCTTCGTAGAACCAAGCGTCGGACCACGTCGCCACCATCGCTTTCGCCTCCTTCTCGTACAGCCCGGCGGCGGTCAGCTCCTTCACCAGGAACGCCGCGAGGTCATCGGCCTTGGCGCTCGGCTCGGGAAGAGCGGCCTCGGTACTCGCGCCGGTGGCGAGTTCGCCCAGCGGGCGGAACCCGACCTTGCCCGCGCGGGCTGTTACCACCACCGCGCCCGCGGCGGTCCCGCCAGAGTTGTTCACCACGCGCACCTTGTCCCCGCCCAGCGCCTGCACCACCACCGGCGGTGCGAACGTTCCAACACCGCGGTAGAACAGGAACTTTTCGCGCTGGAACACCGTACCGCCTTGAAGGGCGTGCTCGTCGTACCGCTCCGCAGAGCGGTTGCCGGTGATTTCCGCTTGGACCGGTACGGCGTCGGTTTCACGGGCGTGGTAGTACGGGTTATCTTGCCCCTTGGCGTCCGGCGGCGTGCGGGGGAACTTCGGCTTGTCACTTGGCGTGAGCTTCACGTCCCACCGGATGCTCTGGCCGCCGGTGCGGTCATTTTTGGGGCTGTTGACCGGCACTGCGCTTGCGAACGGGTACCACTCCGTGATCCAGCCCTTCGGGAAGTCCACAGTGACCGAAGCACGGGTGTCCTTGTCCGTGTAGAAGTACACCACCGGCGTTTCCATGCTCACCAGCCCGCCGCGTGCAAGACGCACGCCCTTGCTGAACGGGTTGACCTGGTGGTAGACGAAGTACGGCAGGTCTTCGTTGTTCGGTGAGAAGCCGACGGGCACGCCGCTGGAGCCCGAGAAGCTCGTGAAGGTGCCCCACTCGTGGGCCACGAGCCCGGTGGGGTTTGCGGGAGGCGGGACCGGGGCGACCGCGACCGGTTCGGGCCGGGGCGGGCTGGCCGCAGTGTCGTTGGTCAGGGCGTGGCTCGTCGCGAGCGCGACGCCAGCGGCCGCTACTAACAGGAACGTTCGCATCGTCACCCTCCTTCAAGGAGAGAACCCAGCCGCCGGGCGGCGGCCTCACTGGAACGATAACCCCTCGCAACCGCAACCGAATGTTGGGACCGGCGAAAGCTAAACAGCGAAATGTTGGGAACCCATCGCCGCGGCTCAACGGAAGGAATTTCCCGAACCGCTCGAATAACTCGCGCCCGGTTACCGTCTCACCGGTAAGCCCCGCCCGGTGAGCGGAACGCCCGAAAATGAATCGAGTGCGAGGGCTTGCCTTCGCCGCTCCGCCGCTTACCATCTGTATCGGCCTTTCCACCGCCGCCGGCGTGGTGCCGGCGACGGTCTCACAGAAGGAGTGCAGCATGCGCGCGACCCGTTTCCTTGGCCTGGCTCTGGTGCTCGCCCTCGCCTCGTCTGTCGCCACCGGCGAAGAGCTGAAGTCCGGCCCGACCGAGAAGATCGGCGGCGCCTTCGACGTGAAGGCGATCACCGGCGAGAAGGCCGGCAAAACGCTCTGCTACGTGTGCAAGTTCGGCGGTGAGGGCCGCCCGGCCGCGGTGCTGATCTTCACCCAGAAGGCCGACGACAACTTGGTCGCCGTGGTGAAGGCGGTGGACGGCGTTCAGAAGACCAACGAGAAACTGGGCACCGTGGTGGTGGGCGTCAGCGGCGTCGAGGCCGCCGACTTCGAGAAGCTCCAGACCACCCACAAGCTGACCACCCCGCTGACCGTTGCGGCCGACAAGGACGGCCCCGAGAAGTACAACCTGAGCAAGGACGCGGCCGTGACCGTCGTCGTGTACCAGAAGGGCGGCAAGGTGAGCAAGAACTTCGCGTTCAAGACGACCAAGGAAGCGGCCGAGAAGGCCTCGGAAATCGCTAGCGCCGCGACCGCCGCCCTCAAGTAAGCTGAACGCGGTTTAAGAACCAGGGGGTTGAACCTCCTGGCTGTTCCCGACGAACCTTAAGGGGCTGACCGTAACTCACACCTCCTTGGTGTGCTTGCGGCCCTGTGAGGCCACCGGAAACAGCCAGGGTTTCAACCCCCCGTTGTTTTGTGTACGATGCTTTCGATCCCCCCCACCTTCTCGCCTCGTGCAGGTCCTGAGCTATGCCGTTCCGCGTTTCCGCCTTCGCGGTCGTAGCGTTCCTGTTCGCTTCGTTCGCCGGCGCGCGGCCGCAACCGGCCGACGTGAGCGGGCCGATCAACGTGACCCCGAAGCCGCTTGCGTCAGACAAGACGGTGAAGCTCGATTATGACATCGTGTACGTCCGGGCGCCGCGGAACGGCGACAAGGTCGGTACGAACTGGCCCGAGATCTCGAACCCGGTCTACATGGACGCCGGCGCCGACCTGATGCTCCTCCGCCCCGACGGTTCCGAAGAGGTGCTGGTGAGGGGCGGAAGCGGGTCGGTCACCGACCCCGCGGTGTCGTTCGACGGCGAATGGGTCTACTATTCGCACTTCCACGACATGAAGGGCGGCAGCGTCTCACAAGGCCCCGCCGGCGGCGCGGACATCTACAAGATCCACGTGAAGTCGCGGACGGTCGTCCGCCTCACGCACCAACAGTTCACCCCCAACACCGGCGCGGCGAACTGGAGCACGGACTACCGCACCCCCGAGGCCGGGAAGAACTCCTTCGGGTACGGCGTTTTCGACACCGGCCCGTGCCCGCTGCCGGGCGGGAAGGTGGCGTTCACGAGCAACCGCAACGGGTTCAAACCGCCGAAGCGGCTGCCGCACGTCATGCAACTGTTCGTGATGGACGACGACGGCTCGAACGCCGAGTGCATCGGGCACCTGAACCTCGGGATGGCGCTCCACCCGACCGTCCTGCGCGACGGGCGGATCATGTTCAGCTCGCTCGAATCGCAAGGGCTCCGCGCATCGACGCTGTGGGGGCTGTGGGTCATCAACCCGGACGGCACCGGGTGGGGGCCGATGGCCAGCGCGTTCATGCCCGGGGCGAGCCCGAGCGCGTGGCACTTCCAGACGCAGCTCTCCGACGGTTCCATCGTGGCTGAGGAGTACTACAGCCAGACGAGCAGTGGGTTCGGGAGCTTCGTGCGGTTCCCGCTGGCGGCCCCCGATGGGCAGACGTTCGGCCCGGGGTACACGCAAGACCCGCGGAACCCCCCGCTGCGTCACGGCCGGACCGACGACGGGAAGGCCCGCGTTCGGCGCCTGCCGTTCAGCCCCTTTGGGGTCGAGTCCATTACGCCGTTCGCTCGTTCCGACGAGGGGCCGTCGGACTACGCGGTTCGCGGGTCGCGTACCGCACCGCGGGTCGGCAAGGTCACGCACCCGTCGGCGGCGCCGGACAACCACCTGCTCGCGGTCTGGTCGCCGGGGCCGGTCAACGGCGGCTACACGGTTCACGTTCCCGCAGTCGATGGCGGGTTGTATCTGCTGAAAGACGGTAAGGCCGCGAACGAGCCGGGCGACCTGCTGCTCATCAAGAACGACCCGAAGTTTAACGAACAGTGGCCCCGCGCGCTGGTGCCGTACAAGCGGATTCACGGCATCGACGAGCCGAAGAAACTCGCCCCGCTTGCGAACGACGGGACACTCTCGAAGCACCTTCCGGCGGGCACCCCGTTCGGGCTGGTGGGTACGTCGAGCTTCTACAAGCGCGAGAGCTACCCCAACGGCGTGGTCAAGCCCGGCACGGTGACCGCCGCCTACGCCGGCGGCGACCCGTCGGGTTACGAGGACCTCGACTGGTTCAACCCCGCGGCCGACGCCACATCGCTCAATTGGCTGAACCAGGGGGCGGACGTCGGCCGGTACACGAACGCCGACATCCACGCCGTGCGCATCCTCGCGATGGAACCGACGACCGACCGCAACCAGGGGCCGCAATCAGGCCGCACGTTCCGCAGCCACGCGACCGAGAAGCTCCGCATCCTCGGCGAGATCCCCCTTCGCAAGTTCCAAAACGGTAAGGAGCCGCTCGACCCGGACGGGAACCCCGACACGAGCTTCCTGGCGAAGATCCCTGCGGACGTGGGATTCACGTTCCAAACGCTCGACCGGCGCGGGATGGTGCTGAACATGGCACAAACGTGGCACCAAGTTCGGCCCGGCGAGATCCGCAACGACTGCGGCGGGTGTCACGCGCACAGCCAGAAGCCCACGGACTTCAAGCTCACGGCCGCGGCGAAACCGGACTACCAACTCTTCGACCTGACCGAGAAGACGCCGCTGCTGGAGCCTCCGTCCGGCGACCAGTCGAAGAAGCAGTGGGATGCGAAAGCGGAGACGGGTCTGACGTTCGCAGCGGGGGTGAAGAACGTCGAGTACTTCCGTGACGTGAAGCCGATCCTCGACCGGAGCTGCGCGGCGTGCCACACGCTGAAGGGCGATGCCCCGGCGAAGCTCGTGCTCGATGACGACAAGACCATCAACGTCGCCGACTGCGACGACGTTCCGGGAACATACTACCGGCTGGCGATGGACGGCGCCGGGCGGTTCGGGCACAAACCGCTCGTCGGCGGCTGGCGCGGGGTGAACGCCTCCCGCTACGTCCGGATGTTCCAGTCCCGACGCAGCCTCCTGATTTGGAAGGTGTTTGGCGCGCGGCTCGATGGTTGGACCAACGACGACTTCCCGTCGGAAACCATCCCCGGCGACCCGCGCACCCTCCAGTTAAAGGGCGAGCCGGTTGCGAACACGCTCGCGAACCGCAGCCGCGCGGACCTGGATTTCACCGGCAGCGTCATGCCGCCGCCGGAAGCGGTCAAGGCCGGTAAGGTCGTGCCGCTGAGCGAAGAGGACAAACTCACCCTGGTGCGCTGGATCGACTTGGGGTGCCCGATCGACCTCGATCACGACCCCAAGAGCCCTGAGAAACGCGGCTTCGGCTGGGCGATGGACGACCAGCGGCCGACGCTGACGCTCCAGACGCCGCGTGCCGGTGGGAATGAGCCGCTCGAACGCATCCGGATCGGGATGCACGATTACGGCACCGGTCTGGACGCAGCGAGTTTCGCGGTAACAGCCAGTGTCGCGGTCAACGGAACCGCTGCCGGCGACAACTTGGCACCGCAGTTCGTCCCACTCGGTGGTGGCGTTTACGAACTGAAGCTGACCGCACCGCTGAGCGCGGCGAGCGCGAAACTTACGGTTAGCGTGAAGGACAAACAGGGTAACGTGACCCGTATCGATCGCACGTTTTCGGCTGGGAAATAAGGGGTGAAGCCGAGTCCGATTGAAGAGTAACGGTGCTCTGTAGCCGGCCTCTGTAAGGCCGGCTACAGAATGAGGCGTGCATGCTCATCAACCGGATTCCAGTCGTTTCCAGTTCGAGAAGCGCGGTTTTGATTTTTGAGTGTGGTCCGCTCACTCCGTGAGCGGTCGTTCCGCGTCCCCTACTCGCCCCGCGGGCGTGCGGACCTGTCGCTGCGCGCAACGCGAATCCGAGACCCGGAGCAACCGCTCACGGAGTGAGCGGACCACACTCAAAGGCCTGTGCATGGGGCTGCTGCACCAACTCGAAACGACTGGATTTGGTATGACGCCGAAACGGTGGGTTGCCGGCCGGCGCCCACCCCGGATTTGTGCTTCATGCCCGTGTGTGTTGTGGAGCCTTATTGATCTGTGAATGACGGCACTGGTGCAGTTGGCGTCTAAACGTGCCCGCCTTCGCGGAGGTGGGCGGTCATGTCGCGGTGGACCCGGCGGCGGATCAGGAACTCGTCCTCGTCTAGCCACGCCCGCACCTTTGTCCCGAGCGTGAACTCGTCGGTCACCACCGACCGTACCACTGTGTCGATCAGGCGGAGCGGTTGGAGCGTGAAGTAGCGGTTCGTGGACCCGCTTGTCGTCACGCGGTCGAGCCGCTGGAACAACTCTTCGAGCCGCCCGAGAGCGATCCCAGCCGGTGCGAACCCCAGTGCCTCGGCGTAGGCCAGCGCGACAGCGGTTCGGGCGGACGGGTCGGGCGCGGCGAACTCGAACAGGTACTTGCGAGCCGCATCGAGGATGCGGATTCCGGCCTCCTCGTCGCCCGCGGCGAACCATCCGACCCCCAGCCCGACCTTTTCGGCGGTCACCGGTTCGTCGGGCCATTCGGCCCGCGCCGGGTCCAGCACGTTCATGAGGGCTTCGGCCTCGGCCGCCAGCCCGAACTTCCGCGCGGCCCGGAACGCACGCGGCGCTGCCGCGGTCGCGGCCGTCAGGAGCGGCCCGGCCGCCGCGCCGCGCGTGGCGTGTTGCAGCACCGCCCCCGCCGCCGGTCCGGTCGGGGCCAGCGCCAGCGCCGATCCGATGATGCGGGCTTGGTATCTCGCCACGCGCTGGGGGCGCTCGGCGTCGGTCCAGCGCCCGCCCCGGACCCAGGCTTCGACCCAGTCGAGCGCCGCCGGGACGCGCTCGATCAGTTCGCTCAGCAGCGGGGGCTCCAGAGCCGCGCCGGCTTCGAGCAGCGCGAGCACCACCCGCGGTACGGTGGCCGTGGTCGGTTGTGCGGCGATCAGCGCGAGCAGCGCCCGGGCCTCCTCGTTCACGTGCGCCGGTTCGGTCCGGGAGCCGAGCAGCGCGAGCCGCTCGCCGAGGCGGTCCGGCCCCCAGAACTCTTTCAGGTCGCGCCCGTAGTACGCGCTCACCTGCCCGAGCGGTTGCAGGATGCGGCTGTGCTCGCGCAACCGGTCCACGGCGTACCGCGCGAACTCGTGCAACCGGTCGAGGCGTTCTTGGAACTCCGCCGGGAGCGCGGCCTTCGGCGCCGCGCCCTCGTGGGCGTCCTTGATGCGGTGGAGGAACAGGTCGCCGAGGAGCGCGTGAGCGGCGGGGTCGGCCCGCGGGCCGCCGGCGCGGGTCAGGGCCTTTCGGGCTCGCGCGGCCCAGTCCCGCGCCGGCGCCCGCTCCCCGAGCGCGCCCAGGCCCCACGCGAGCATGAACTGCGCGTACACCGCCGTCGCCTCGGTCTCGGCCTCCAGTCCGGTCCATTCGAGCCGCGCGCCGCCGGCGTGCCGCTGCACCCATTTGAGGATCGGCTCCTTTTGGTGGGTCAGCCACTCGCGGGCGGTCTTGAACCGCTCGGCGGTGGCGGCGCCGCGGAACCGTAGGAACGACGGCTCATCGAGGTCCAGCCCGGGGCCGCGGTGGAGCAACCGATGTACGATCCGGTCGCGCCACCGCGCCAGCCCCAGCACGTCGCCGTTCGCGGCACGGGCCACCGCGAGCCGGGCGAGCCACGCCCCTCTTACCGGGATGTCCTCGAAGTGCTGGTCCAGAACCGCGAGCACGCGCGGGAGGTTGCCGACGAACCCCGCGGGCGGTGCCGCCGCCCACCCCGCGCACGCCGCCAGCGCCGCCACGACGCGCCCGGTGCCGGGGCGCCCGGGCTCCGCCAGCCAGCGCTCCAGTTCGGCGGTGCGGTCGCCCGGCTTGGCCGCGGCCCGCTCCGCCGCAGCCCACTCACCCAGCCATTCCGGCGGTGGGACTGGGCACTCCCAGATCGCATTCACCCAGCACACCGCGGCGTCGAGCGCCTGTCCGGTCGCGCCGTACACGTTGGCCAGTTCCGCCCAGCGGGCCGCGCGCTCGTCCGGCTCGAGCTTGGAGAAGTCGGCGAGCAACCGACCTTCAAGTCGATGCCGGTGGGCCGCGCGGTCGTGCCCGTGCAGCAGCGCGTCCGCCGAACTGAGTTTTTGCTCGACCCGAGTACTGGCCGGCCGCGCGGGGCGCGTCCGCTTGCGCTCGGCGGCGGGCTCCGGTGTCGGACCGGATGGAGCCGGCGCCGTGCCGCGGGCGCCGCGCCCGCTGACCCACCGCACCAAACGGCCGACGGACTTCGCGACCCAACCCGGCGGCGCGTCGGTCGGAACGGGCGGCTCTTCAACCGCCAGTTCCAACACCTTCGGGTCTGGTTCGGCAGTGGGCTCCACCCGCAGTGCGAAGCGGCCGAACGCGAAGACGTCTGTGCTAATCCGGTCGGCCGCGAGAGCGGTTGCCGCGGGTGGCAGATACTCCAACCGGTCGCAGAGCGGGCGGAACAGCTCGAGCGCGGCTGAGTTAATCGTGAACGTGCCTTCGGGCGCAGGTTCGAGCCAAGTGAGGCGGTCCGCACTCAGCCCGAGCTCGCGCCCGACCTCGCTCGCACGGGTGACCGGCCGGAGGGTCCACCCGACCGGTACGAACAGTCCCGGCAGCCGCGGGTCGCACTGGAACCCGGGCACCGCCAACGGCAACCCGGGGCTGTCGTCGCTCGGCGTGTGGCGGATCACGATCCGCTCGTGCCCACCGGCTTCGAGCGTTGCGATCTGAAACCGCCGCAACAAGCGCTCGTCGGCGCTGTGGCAGAAGTCACCGAACGCCCCCAGTTCGGGAGGGCCGAGCACCCAGAGCGATTCGGCGCCGGCCGGCTCGGTGCGCCGCAACCGGAGTCGCGCCTCGATCGGCGCGGCCGGGCGCGCTTCGGACGCACCACTCGGACGGTGGCGCAACGGGTACTCGTCGTCCGCAACGGCGGGCACCGGTTCGCGGTACAGGCCCATTCCGGCCGGCTCGCAGAGGAGAACGCAAGACGGAGGCACAGAAAGGTGCCCGGCGAGCGGGTGCTCCCAGCCGCGCGCGGTCCACACGCCCGGCGCCTGTTGACGGAACGCCCGGACCGGTGCGTCCGGTTCTTCGGTCCAGAGGAGGACCGCGGCGGGCGGCGTGTGCGCGGCCACCCAGGCGCGGCCGACGTGCGGTTCTGACAGCAGTCGAATTCCGAGCGGCCCGGCCCGCAAGCGCCGCAGCCGCGACACGAACGCGGCCAGTTGCTTGTCCGGGACGCTGAACAGCACCGGCCCCGGCGCGGGGGCACTCTTCCTGAGCGGCAGCAGTTCCGCCCAACACCGGATCGGTTCGGCCGTCGCGCCCGGCGAGCCGACGACCACGCCGAACCGTGCGATCGCCGTAAGCACATCGCGCGGTGGCAGTTGGTCCAGTTCGACCCAGGTGCGCCCGGCGTCGTCCCGGCCGGCGCGCCCCGGAACGCCCGTGACGCGGCTCGGCACCAGCCCGCTGGCCAGCGTGAGGCGCAGGACATCCGGATTCGGGAAAAAGAGCGCGGGCATGACCTGAAGTGTAGCCCCGGCGGGAAAAGACAGCACGAAAATCAAAGCACGAAATCCGAACCGGGCGCCTGCCAGGGCGCCCGGTTCGGATTTCGTGCTTCGGCGCTCGCACCGGTGCGGTGTGGCGGTTAGAGGTTGTTCTTCTCCAGGTTCTTCTTCATGTCCGCGTGGATGCGGCGGCGGACGAGGTACTCGTCGTCGTCGAGCCAGCGGCGGCCGGACGGCCCCAGCGCCGCGTCGTCGTTGACGACGGAACGGATTACGTCCTCCACGAGGTTCAGGTGGAACCGCGAGTAGTACTGCGCGGTGGTCCACGTGTTCGTGATTTTCGCCGGCGACATCTTCTTGAACAGCTCGATCATCCGCACCACAGCGACCTCGGCCGGACCCTGGCCCAGCGCGGTGACGTAAGCGCGGGCCAGTTCGGTGTAGTCCTTCGGCTGCAACGATACTGCGGTCGCCCCGAGCAGCTCTTCACGCGCCAGCTCGAGGATCGGGTTGGCCCGGTCCTGTCGGCCGAAGTGCAGCCACCCGCCCGCGAGGTTCAACTGCGTTTGCAGCACGGCGGCCCACATCTCGGGTTTCGCTTGGTACTTCTTCTTCAGCTCGGCTGGCGTCGCGCCGCCCAGGATCTCGCTGTGCAGCTTCGTCAGGAACCGGTCGATCTCGTTCGACAGCCCGAGCCGCCGCAGGTTCCGCATGCACTCGTTGGCGACGACGTTGATGAGCTTGAACTTCATCTCCGGCGGCTTCGCGTGGACGAGCGCCGTGAAGTCGTCCACCAGCTTCTTCACGAGGTCGTCGCGGTTGAAGTGGCCCGCGTGGAACATCGCCCGTTCGAGCAACTCGCCCTGCTTCTTCGGCAGGTCCGGCGACTCGTTGGCCCCGCCCGCGCCCTGGAGGGCCGCCGGCACGAGGTTGAGCAGCTCCACCGTGAACGCCTCGTTCACGTGCAGGGAAGCCAGCGGCAGCCCCTCGTGCAGTACGTGGAACTGCACCTCCTTCTGCGTCTTCCCGTTCACCCCCTCCTTGTACAACTTGCGGATGCGGTCCGCGAGCTTGTTCGGGTCCTTGATGGTGTGCAGGTCCGCGAGTTCTTTCTTCAGCGGGTCCTGGTTCTTGGTCCAGTAGCTGTACGGGTCGAGCCGCTCCTGCGGCGACAGGATGCGCGACTGCTCGCGGAGCCGCCCGATCACGTACTCCCCGCGGAGGAACGGGTTGTTCGTGCCGCCGCTGCGGGCCTTGCTCCCCAGCTCCTCCAGCTCCTGCATGATCTCGGCGGACAGTTGCCCGGCCGGCTGTTTGCCCGCGAGCACCTGTTCGATCCGGTACTTGAACGCCTTGTACACGAAGTTGCTGGAGACGGCGGAGACCACCTGCTCGAACAGCTTGTTGTCCTGCCACGTCGCCGGCACCGGCTTCTCCAGCACCTTGCGGGCGTCCTCCAGCAGCTTCTTGGCCTGGCTCGCCTCGCCGAGCTTGCCGACCGCGAACGCGAACAGCAGGTCCACGAGCGGGTGGTTCGCCTTCAGGTGCTCGTTCTTCTGGGCCGCGGCGGAGTCGTCGAGCCACTTGCGGATGGTGCCGTGCAGCTCCATCGCCTTGTCCCGCACCACCCGCATGCGCTCGGAGTCCTTGACCCCGGCGACGCGGAGGAAGTACGGCAGGTCGCGCTCCGCCTGGAGCCCCTGTTCGAGCAGCCGCTTGAGCAACCGGTCGCGGACCCGCGCCAGCCCGAGGACGTCCGCGCCGGCGAGCTGCGCGAGCCGGAAGCCGGCCAGCCAGACCGCCCGAACCGGCAGCGAGCCGTCGTTGGTCTCCAGGTAGTTCTGGAGCGCCGGCAACCGGGCCATGAGCCACGGCGGCACGGGGCCCTGCGCCGCCAGCCACAGGAACGCGGCCACGACCCGGCGCGAGTCCTCGAGCCCGCTGCCGGTGTGGTTCAGGAGCTTGTCGAACTCGGGCGCGGTGATGGTGGCGCCCGCGGCGGGGACCTCGCTGCGGACCCAGCGCCCGAGCCACTCGGCGGGCAGCGGGTCGGCGTCCCACAGGGCGTCCAGCCAGCAGATCGCGGCGTCCATCTGGTGCTTGCCGCTGCCGGTGTAGGCGGCGGCGAGTTCGGGCCACATCGCGACCCGCTCCGGGGCGTCGAGCGGGCCTTCCAGAGTGAGGAACTCCTGTTCGAGCTCTTTCGCCCGGACCTCCCACTCGTTCGGCTTGCGCACCTCTTCGACCGGCGGCAGGAACTCGGCGGTCGCGCCCGGCTTGGCCGGGGCCGCCTTGCCTTTCGCCGGTCCCTTCGCGGCCGGGGCGCCGGCCTTGGAGCCCTTGAGGTCGTCGTCCTTGTCCTTCAGCTCCTTGTCGCCCTTGTCCGGCTTGTTCTTCGGCCGGTCGATCTCCCGGCACTGGAACGCGTCGAAATCGAACCGGGTCGCTTCGATCCAGGCCGAGAGCGCCTTCTGCTCGGCCTCGATAACGTAGTCCACCCAGTCCTCGAGTGAGCGGAACGCGGCGTCGGGCACGAACTCGGGGGTGAAGCCGCCCTTCGCGCCGGGCGCGTCCGTGCCGGGCTCGTCCGGGTACAGCCAGACGACCTGATCGGCGTCGTCGGCCAGGAGCTTGCGCACCGCGTCGCGGCGGAGCGTGGGGTGGAGCCGCTTGCCGACCGGCAGGAACAGGTTCGGGAGCTTCCAGTACGGCTTGAACGCCAGCGCGTTGTCGAGCGCTAGCACCGGGGGCGTGAGCTTGGACGGGCGGACGCGCAGAACGACCGTCCGGCCCCCGCTGGCGTCGGTCGCGACGGCGAACATGAGGCGCTGGAGCAGGCGGTCGTCGGAGTCGCGCACGAGGGCGTCGAGCTGCTCGACGGCGCCCGCGCGCAGCACCCACAGCTCGGCGGTCTCGCTGGCGGTGCCCGGCGCCAGCCGCAGCGGCACCTGCATTTTCTTGGGCGCCTTGGCCTCGCTCCAGCCGACGGGCGCCGCCGGCAGCTTGAACTGGAGGTTGTCGTACACGTCCTGGAACGGGGCCTCGTCCAGGTACACCCACTCGCGCGGCGCGCGGATCAGCACGAGCTGCTTGTCCGAAACCCGCAACTGCGGCGCGAGCGGCAGCGTGTGCCCCACCTCCACCCACACGCGCGGGGCGCGCTCGATGTACGCGCGCACACTTTTGGTCCCGTCGGCGGCCCCCTTTTCGAGCGCGCGGAGCAGCGTGTAGTACGGCGGGCCGATGACCCGCAGCAGCACCCGCTTGCCGTCAGCATCGCCCGTCGTGAACCAGCGGAACCCCTGCCGGTCGTTCCCCAGCCGCAACATCTCGGTGACGAGCGCGGGCAGGTCCTCGGCGCTCTCCAGCTCGAACAGGACCGGCTGCTGGTTGGAGATGGTGGGCGCGGCCGGGTCGCGGGTCACCGGCAGCAGTTGCGGCCAGCAGGTCACCTCCTGCGGGTCGTCGGAGGCGTGCCGCTTCGAGCCCTTCACGCCGATCCGGTCGAGGTTCTTGGTGACCGCGCGGGTGAGGCCGGCGGTCGGCTCGACGTAGATCTTGCCCTGGTCGTCGAAGCTGACCGCGGCCGGCGCGAGCGTCACCTCGGCCGGGACGATGCCGGTGGTCAGCGCGAGCCGGACCGTGTCGAGGTCGGGGAAGAGCAGGATCATGGGTGCCAAGTGTTCGGGGCAGTGGTCATCGGGGCGAAAAACCCGGGGCGCTGCCCGGGCTGAGGAACCGCGGCCCGCGGGCCGCGCCGGCCGGCAAGGGCGGCTACCCCTTGTTGGTCTGCTTCTGGCGCTCGGGCTCGGTGGGCTGCTGCGCCGGGCCGGCCGGCTGCTGCTCGGACTCGCGCTCGACGATCAGCTCGCCCATGTCTTCGGGCTTGATGCCCTTGCCGATGAGCTTCTCGACCAGCGCCCGGTGCATCTGCTCGTGCTCGATGGGCAGCGCGTCCGGGTCGGAGTCGAGCTTGATGATGATGTTCTGCTTGCCGGTGTTCGGGTCCCGCCGCAGCATGATGATCATTTCGGCCATCGGTTCTCCGCGTCTGGTGTTTGGTGGTTCGTGTTTAGTGAGGTGCTCGGCCGCACCCGAGTCGCGGGGCGGCCGAAACATCGGGCGCTAAACACCAAATGCGGCTATTCGCCGTCTTTCTTCTTCGTCGGTTTCTTCTCGGCCGCGGCGCCGCCACCGTTCGCTTCGGTCGCGGTGCCGGCGCCGCCGGCGAGCTTCACCTCTGGTCCCGGGGCGCCCACGTCCTTCGGGTACTTCGCACGCAACTCCTCGATGATCGCCTTCGTGCGGTCGCCCTCGATCGTCTTCTTCTCCGTGAGTTCGTCACGGAGCTTGATGAGGTCGGCCTTGTGCTTCGTGAGGATCGCGGCGGCCTTCGCCTGGGCCTCCACGATGATCGTGTTGACCTGCCGGTCGATCGCCTCGGCCATCGACCCCGACAGCACCGCGCGGTCGCCCTTCTCGTCGCGGAACGAGCGGAGCGGGGCCGCGAGGTTCGACATCCCGCACACCTGCACCATGTACTCGGCGATGAGGGACGCTCGGGACAGGTCCGACCCCGGCGCGCCCATCCCGCTGGCCCCGGTGGACACGTCGCCGATGAGCAGCCGCTCGGCCTCGATCCCGCCGTACAGCACCGCGAGCTGGTCGAGCATCTCGTTGCGGCTCATGCCGATCCGGTTCTTCTCCTGCTTGAACTGCGTGAAGAACGGCGCCCACGGCATGTCGCTCTGGATCGTCACCTTCTCCGGCGGCTGGTGGTGCGGGCAGAAGATGGAGACGAGGAAGTGGCCGGCCTCGTGCGTCGCCACCACCGGCAGGTCCTTCTCGTGGACCTCCACCTTCTCGTCGAACTCGGTGATTGCCTTCTCGATCAGCTTCGGCGTCGTCTCGCCCGTGATCCCTTCGCGGAGCCGCAGCCGGGCCACGGAGCGGCACAGCGCGTTCAGGTGGTCGCCGCTGAACGCCGTGCCGGTGGGGGTCATGTACCGGTTGCCGGTACGGGTGATCGCGTACTCGAGCGCCTCGTCATTGAAGTTGAGGCGCATCTTCTTGTTGTAGATCTCGAAGATCGCCCGCCGGTCGTCGTCGTCCGGGTACGGGATGTGGATGTGGAACTCGAACCGGCCCGGGCGCAAGAGGGCGGGGTCGAGCGACTCCACGAAGTTGGTCGTGCCGACCACGAACACCAGCTCGTCCTTGTGGAACCCGTCCATCTCGGTGAGCAACTGGTTCACCATCGAGTGCTCGACGCCGCTGCCGGTGTACGTGCCGCGGGCGGTGGCGAACGAGTCGATTTCGTCGAACACGATGATCGACGGCGCGCTCTGCCGCGCCTTGTGGAAGATCTGGCGGAGATTTTCTTCCGACTCCCCGACCCACTTCGATTTCAGCTCGGGGCCGCTGACGATGGTGATGGCGGCCCCGATGCTCGCGGCGATCGCCTTGGCAAAATAGGTCTTACCGGTACCGGGCGGCCCCCAGAAGATCAGCCCGCGCGGGATCAGCTCTTCGAGCCGCGCGATCTCCTCGGCGTCGGTCGCGCGGTCGCGCTTGGACAGCGTGTCGAGGATCTCGCTCTTGAGCTTCGCCTTGACCTTCTTGTACCCGCCGATGTCCTTGTCCAAATCGACGGACGGGATCTCCATGTTCCCGCTGAGCGTGGACTGGCGCACCTGCGCGTAGGCCCGCTTCGGGTCGGCGGGGTAGTCCTCGCCTTCGAGAGTCGAGAGCAGGCGCCGGAGCCGCACCGCGTTCACGCCCGAGACGTACTTGTAAAGCTGCCACGGCGAGAAGTCCTTGCCGAACTTTCGGCTCTCCTTCTGCGTGATGAGGTGCCGCAGCCGGTTCCGCGCGATGCCCAGGATGCTGAGCCAGTGCGGGAACAGGTTCTCGATCACCTTTGGCAGCGGGAACGACGGGTCCTTGAACCCGAGCCACACCAGCTCCGGGTTCTCGTACAGCAGCGGGATGACCTCGCGCGCCTCGCCGGTCAGCCCGCCTTGGCTCGTGGTCAGTAGGTCGAGGTGCGGGAGCACAACGACGCGCCGCTCGGTGGCGCCGCGCACGGCGTCGCGGAGCTGCGCGATCATGGTGCCGATGAGGCCCATCGGCATCGCGCCCTGTTGCGGGTCGCGCTGCCGGCCGTCCAGGTAGACGCACTGGAGCTTGGCCTGCCGCAGGCGGTCGCGCACGTTCATGAACAGGTACGGCGCCAGCTCCTTGTCGCACTCGATGAGCGTGGGCAGCCCGCGGACGAGTTTGCTGGCCACCTCGGCCATTTCCTGGCTGTACGCCGCCTCCACCGCCTGCGGCGGCGAGAGGTCGGCGGGCAGGTCCTTTTCCGTGATGCTGATGCTCATGGTGGTGCTTGGTTTTCGGGATTGAGCGTTCAGTTCGTTCGCGGTGGCTTCAGCGTTCAGTGAAAAGCGGGCCGGGGCGCCGCCCGGCCCGCCGACCAAACACCAAAAACCGAGCACGAAACACTAAACCTCGACCTTAATTGTCAGCGAGCCGCTCTCGGCGTCCTCGCTAATTTCTTTAACGGTGCCCATCTGCTGGGCCTTCTGCTTGAGCGCGTCGCGGGTCACCTGGTTCACGATCTCGGAGATCTCCGGTTGCAGGTCCTGGAGGTGCTTTTCGAGCGCCTGGGTGGCCTTGTCCTGCAACTTGGACTGCTCCTGGTCGAACTTCTTGTCCAGGTCCTGCTTGAGCTGCTCTTTCACCTTCTCGCGCAGGCTCTTCTCGTTCGGGCCGACGTCGTTAAACCCGGTGGCCTCGCGCTTCACTTCCTGGTTGACGGTCTGCTGGGTCTCGGCCTTGACGGAGACCTCGCCGCTGCACGGATCGATGCGGACCGTCAGCTCGCCGTCCTTGCGGACCACGGTGCCGTCGTCCTGGTCCTCGAACCCGCGCTTTTTCAGCTCCTCGCGGAGCAGGGTGGCCATGTCCTCGGGGGGGAGGATCTCGAGGATCTCGAGGTCCGTGCAGATCTCGTCCCCGGCCTTGAGGTTACGGGTCTCCGACTCCTTCACGGTGATTCGGTATGCGCGGCTCATGTTCGCGTGGCTCCGGGGTACGGGATCAGGACTCAGCGTAACAGACGCCGGGGGGGCACAACAGGGATCACCCGGGGCTGCCCTCGGAGTTTCCGCCCGCCGCGGCGCCGTCCGCGGGAGCCGCTCCGGCCACCGGGCCGCGGAGCGGTTCGAGCATCTCCACCGCCGCCCGGGCGCGCGCCGCGACGCGGTCGCCGCTCACGGCCTCCCAGTCGGCCTTCCACATCTGACTGGCTTGGTAGTCGTCGTCGAAGTACCCGACGTACCGGGCGCGCTCCTGCCAGGTTTCCAGGATCTCCATCTGGCGCGGCACCGCGAGGGCGGCGCGCTGGGTCTCCAGGCGGTCGGCGAGGCGCTGCGGGCCGCTGCCCTGGAGACCCCCCGTCCAGAACACCGGCGTCAGGTCGGATTGCAGCACCTGCGCGTTCGTGCGCAGGACGAACCGCGCGAGGTCCGTGCGCCGGGCGGCTTCGGCGGCCTGAAGAAAGCCCCGCAGGGTCGCAAACTCGGCGTTCCCCTGGACCCGCATTTTTTTCCAGTCCGCGAGCTGGCCCTTGTCGCGCTCGGTCTTCACCCAGCGGTGCGTCAGCTCCCGCTGGAGGCACTCCAGCAGCACCGCCCGCTGCCCCTGGCACACGCCCGCGAAGTCCGGCACCGCCGGCTTGGCCGCGTCGGGATCGGCGGCGTCCTGGGGCGCGAGCAGCCAACAGAACGGGTTCCGCGCCACCACGTCCTTGCGGCGCATCACCGCGAGCACGTCGGGGTCCGCGCGCACCGCGTCGAAGCTCAGGGCGAAGAACAGCTCGTCCGCCGGGGTGAGGGCCTTTGGGGCCGCGTCCCACGCCACCTTCGACTCGTGGACCTTCTCGGCCGTGAGCCAGAACAGGAAGTCGAGCACCGGGCGCGAGAACTCGAGCGTCCTCTCGTCGAGCGGGATGCGGTCCCAGACGCGCCCGCCGAGGGGCTGCCCGTCGCGCAGGTACTTGTCGTTGCGCCACCCGCCTGCGCGGGTCAGGAACAGCACGAACGCCTTTTTAAGTGTGTCCTTCACCAACTCGACCGCCCCGGCACTGATGCACTCGGGTTTGGTGGTCGCGGTGCGGACCAGTTGCAGCCCCTGGTCCGCCGGGAAGTGCCGGACGAGGAACCGCAGGATGCGGAGCAGGTTGAATTCGAACTTGGTGACCTGCCGCGGCCCTTCCGGTTCGGGCGGCTGCGTTGGCGGGGCGGCGGTGCGCGTCATTTCGTGTCGGTCCCTTGCGCGTTCGCACTCGTCTCGGGCTGGGCCACCGGGAGCGGCTTTTTGCGCTTCCAGCCCTTCCACAAGCCTACAGCATTGGCCGCCGGAAAGCCATTCACCGTGATCTCGCGCCCGACGACGCGGATCTCGAGCGTGTTCCTCTTCCGCCACTGCTCGTCGTGGGAGTAGTGGGGGGTGAGGAAGTGGATGCGCTGGTTGGTGGACCCGATCCAGCGGCGCTCGGTGTCCGGCTGCTCGCGGACGTACGGCCCGTCCACCAGGATGTCCGTCAGCGCGATCAACTCCAGCACCGCCGGGTCGGCCTTCGCCCGGAGTTCCTCGACGGTGAACCCGGTGAAGGTCATTACGGTGAGGCCCAGACCGCGTGCCGCCCGCGCCAGCGCCGAAGCTGCCGCCGCGTGTGCCGTGGGCTCGCCGCCCATGAGCGTGATCCCCTCCACCCCCTCTTCGTCCCGGGCGCGGCGCAACTCCGCAACCACTTCGCCGACCGTGCGGGTCGCGCCCCCTCTGAAGGGCAGGTATTCGGGGTTACAGCACCCGGGGCACCGGAGCGGGCATCCCTGGAACCATAGTGCGAATCGCTTCCCGGGGCCTTCAGCCTCCGTGCAGGGCACAACCTGCGCGATTTGCATGGTGAGCTCGGTGACCGGCGGAGCGTCCATCGCGTGCCCGTGAGTTCTTGATGGGTGCCCCACATTATACCCGCGCGGCGACACGCACGACCCCCGATTTGGCGTCGCCGTACTCGATCGTGATGGTACGATCCACGAACTTCCGCACGGTTTCCACGTTGGTTGTGAGGTGCCGGGTCACTTCGGACGTGCGGTACTCGCTGGCGTCGTCGCTGAGCGCCAGCGGGAGGAGCAGTTGGTCGGCCGAGTGGGGATCGACCGGGCACTTCGCGTCGCGGAACGCGATGGCCTCGTCCGCGGCGTCGTCGGCAACGCTCTCCGCCGGCTTGCCGCGCTCCCCCAGCCCGAAGAACAGCGGCGGAACCGGTGCCTGCCGGAAGATCACCGCCGCGACGCTGCCGGGGGACGCCGCTTCCCACTCCTCAACGGGAATGTGTGACTCCACTTCTTCCGATTTGAGCCGGACGCTTAACCGCCGCGCCTGTTTCTTACCGACCGATTCGGGAAGATCGGCGTATGCACTGAACCCGCCGGCCGTGGTCAGCTCCGGGCACGTCAGCAGCGACAGCCCGTTGACGCGCGAGCACGGGTGGATGACGGCGCGGATCTCGCCCCCGCCGCGCGGGTAGAAGCCGGGGCGCACCAGTTCCAACTCGACCTTGATACCCATGCGCGCGAGGTACGCCGCCCAGGTGGTTTCGAGGAAGTGGTAGCACGGAGCGTGCGCGTTGTGCGTGCCGCCGGTGACGGTGACCTCGCACGGTTTATCGCCCCGCAACGCGAGCGGCAGGTAAACCGTGTGCAGCACGAGCGCCGTCGCGCCGGCGGTTCCGATGGTGAAGGTGTAACTGCCGGCCTTTACGGGTCCGGGCTCGAAGTACAGCACCGACGAGCCGTTCGCCGCACCCTTGTACTGTGCGCCCGAAATGGCGCCTGCCGCTTTCACGCACATGACATGCTGCGGCTGAAGCCCCGGCTTGCTCCGGTTCGCGCGGATGTTGGTCAGCTTGAACGGCCGCCCTGTGAGTACGGACAGCGCCAGCGACGAGCGGAGGATTTGCCCCCCGCCTTCGCCCTCCGAGCCGTCGATTTCGATCATGCCGTCGCTCATGGCGCACTGACACTACTGGTACCGCGGCGGTTCGGTCACCTCGAGCGCGGCCCCGCCGCTGAAGTGCAATTGTCGGCGACGTGAGACGGGCGGGCAACGCCGAACCTCGTTGCGAGTCACTCTCCGGGCGGTGTGGGCTGTATTAAGGCGGGAACCCGGTGCGACCGGATGAAGACACGTCGTTGCTCCACAGGTCGGAAGCGATCGATGCGGCTTGGCGTTTGGACTGAAAAGAAGCCGCGCCCAACCGACCCTTCCGCCCGCCGCCCTTAGCCGGCCCGCAGCCACTTCGCCACGTCACGGGCGTGGTACGTCAGGATCATGTCCGACCCGGCGCGGCGGATGCTGGTGAGGATCTCGAGCGTGACGCGGCGCTCGTCGATCCAGCCCTTCTGGGCCGCGGCCTTCACCATCGCGAACTCGCCGCTCACGTTGTACGCCGCCACAGGAACCTGGAACCGCTCCTTCACCCGGCGGATGATGTCCAGGTACGACAGGGCCGGCTTCACCATAATCATGTCGGCCCCTTCCGCGAGGTCGATCGCGACTTCTTTAAGGGCCTCGTCGCCGTTCGCGGGGTCCATCTGGTAGGTGTTGCGGTCGCCGAACGACGGCGGCGATTCGGCGGCCTCGCGGAACGGGCCGTAGAACCCGCTCGCGTACTTGGCCGCGTAACTGAGGATCGGGACGTTCTGAAAGCCGGCGTCGTCGAGGCCGGTGCGGATCGCGCGCACCATCCCGTCCATCATCCCACTGGGCGCGATCACGTCGGCCCCGGCCTTTGCGTGGCTCACGCACTGCTGCGCGAGGATCGGCAGCGTCGCGTCGTTGTCCACGTCCAGAATCCCGCCGCGGTCGCACAAAATGCCACAGTGCCCGTGGTCCGTGTACTCACAGAAGCACTCGTCCGTAATGAGGAGGACGTTCGAGCCGTGAGCCTTGCGCAGCGCCCGCAGCGACTGTTGAACGATGCCCTCGTCCTTCAGCGCGCTGGAGCCGGTGGCGTCCTTGAACTCCGGGATGCCGAACAGGATGAACGCCTTGATCCCGAGATCGCGGGCGGCGCCGACCTCGTCCACGAGGGTGTCGGGGCTGAGCTGGAAGTTCCCGGGCATCGAGCCGATTTCCTGGCGCACGCCCGCCCCGGGGCGGACGAACAGCGGCAGGATGAGGTCGTGCGCGGACAGTTCCGTCTCGCGCACCAGTTCACGAACCAGCGGGTTGTAGCGGAGCCGGCGCGGGCGCGCCACCGGGAAAGTCGTGGAGGGCGGGGTGTCGCCGCAAATCGGGTGGTTCATCGGTTCGGTAGCTTGAGTGGAGACGAGTTCGCGCTTCGCCATCTTACCGGGGCTCGGTCCCGTGTGCAGGGGCGCGCCGTCCCGTCGCCACTCGTGCCGGTGACCCGCGGCGCTCTTAACCGGGAGGTTCGGGTTGGCCGGTCGTGAGGCCTGCGAGCGCTGGGGAGACGTCTTTGCGCTCGACGAAATGGGCTAAACCGGGGTTGCGAGCCACTTTCGGAACCGTCATTGTGCAGGTTGGGCCGTGCCGGCGGGACCACACAGGCGGGTGACGAGATGGACTTGTTCGACGATTTGAGGGACGAGAACCGCCTCCGCGCGCGTCCGCTGGCTGCCCGGATGCGCCCGCGGACGCTCGACGAATACGTCGGGCAGACGCACTTCCTCGCGCCCGGCAAGCTCCTCCGCCGGATGCTCCTGGCGGACCGACTGAACTCACTCATTTTTTACGGCCCGCCGGGGTGCGGTAAGACGGCTCTGGCCCACGTCATCGCCAACCACACGAAGAGCCGGTTCAAGCCGCTGAACGCCGTTGCTGCGGGCACCAAGGACGTGCGCGAACTGCTCGCCGAGGCCCGCGGCCACCTGGAAGAGTTGGGCGAGCGCACGATCCTCTTTCTTGACGAGATCCATCGGTTCAACCGCGCCCAGCAGGACGTGCTCCTGCCCGACGTGGAAGACGGCGTCATCATCCTGATCGGCGCGACGACGCAGAACCCGTTCTTCGCGATTAACACCCCGTTGCTTTCGCGGAGCCAGATCTTCCGGTTCGAGCCGCTGTCGCGTGACGACGTCCGCACGCTGATCCTGCGCGCCATCGCCGATGCGGACCGCGGGCTCGGCAAACTCAACGTGACGATCACCGACGACGCGCTGGCGTTTCTGGTCGAGGCGTGTGACGGCGACGCCCGTCGCGCGCTCACGGCACTGGAGATCGGTGTGAAGTCGTCCCTGGCGCCCGAGAACGCGCGCGCCGCGGCTTCGATCCGGTTCGACCTCGAACTGGCTCAGGACTCGATCCAGCAGAAGGTGATCGAGTTCGACCCCACCGGCGACACCCACTACGACACGGCTTCGGCCTTCATCAAGAGCCTTCGCGGCAGCGACCCGGACGCGGCGCTTTACTGGATGGCCCGGATGCTCGAAGGGGGCGAGGACCCGCGGTTCGTCGCGCGGCGGCTGGTCATATTCGCGTCGGAGGACGTGGGGAATGCGGACCCCTTCGGGGTGGTGCTGGCCAACGCCGCGTGGGACGCGGTGGAAAAGGTCGGACTGCCCGAGTGCCGGATCAACCTGGCTCACGCGGTGACGTACTTGGCGACTGCACAGAAGTCGAACGCGAGCTACATGGCCGGCGAGGCCGCCGCAAAGGACGTAAAGGAGGGGCGCACGCTCCCGGTCCCTCTGCACCTGCGCGACAAGGGGTACCGCGGGGCGAAGGAGGTGTTCGGGCACGGGGTCGGATACAAATACGCGCACGACTTCGAGGGCGGGTGGGTCGAGCAGGAATACATCCCGACTGACGCGGAGTACTATCACCCGACCGACCGGGGACACGAGGCCAAGATCAAGAGCCGGTTGGAAGAGTTGCGGAAGCGGAAGCGCAAGCCTGAGGATGTGGAGTGATCGCGCCCAAAAGGTCCCTCGGCAAGCCGCACAAAAGACGGGCTGACCAAACCTGACCTGTCCGATACCTTTTCCCGGCCCGAGTCCCACCTAGCCTCTTGCGGGTTGTTCATCTCAATTTCGACGGTCGCACCAGTGCCTCCGACTTCGTTTCCCACGTCCCAACGTCCGCGGCTGTGAGGGCGAACGCAAAATGCGTTGGTGGAAGCCCGGAACGGCCGGGAAGCGCGCCACTACCCGCGTCGAACGACCGTCGCTCGCGTTACCACGAAACAGGACCAACACGTTCCGACCTGCCGTGTCGAGCCCGATCAGACGGCCGGAGCCCAACAGTATTTCGAGCCTGAGAAGGCTATAACGCTGCTACCGCCTGATCGGACAGGCGCGGGGAGGTTTCCCGGATGTCATTGATCCGTGCGACCGTTACTCGTCAGGCTTTTGCACCCGGAAACGGTTCGACGTGTATGTCACCGGTGCGGCCGATGTACTGCACTCTGCGACCGGTGATTTGGGTGAAATACCCGACGCACCCGGCCGCCATGATCCGGCTGAGGAACTCCGGATAAGTGATCCGGGTGTGCTGCGCGGCTCGCACGGCCGCCTCCACACCGGTGGCGTCAAACTGCTCGGTTATTGTTGCTTGCGGGCCACCCAAAGCGAACGTGTGCGATTCCCCGCACGGAAAGTAGTACGTCGTTTCGTCCCGGGTTAGATCAACGTGGCACCGCTCGACGCTTACCTCACTCAGCCGTCGCACGACTTCCGGAAAAGACACCCGACCTGCTAGTGAGAGTTCATTGCACTCCCTCAACACCGCGACACGCTCTTGGTTAGTCATGGCCTCACATTATCCTTCTGTTTGAGCTTCACTCGACGGGCACGTCTTTCAGCCCGTGCCGCCGCACAACGTCTTTCATCAGTCCCATCAACATCGTGCGCTGCTCGGCGCTGAGGTGGCCGAAGAACTCGGCGTCGTTAGCGTCCGCCAGGGCCGCCAACCGCGGGACAATCTCGCGACCTGTCGGTGTCAGAGCGACTGTCTGGAACCGCTTGTCCCCGCGGTTCGCCGCCCGTGACACCAAGTTCTTGGCGAGCAAGCGGTCAACGAGTTTGGAAACGGCCCCGCGGGTGAGCCCCAATTCCTCGGCTAATGCACTTGGCGCCGTGGCACCGGTACCGAGCAACCGACGCAGCACCACCCATTCCGCGACCGTCACCCCGTGCCCTTCGACCTTTGTCGCAAACGCGTGCGATACGTGGTTGGAAACGTAGCGCAGCCAGAACCCAATGTGGGCGTCCAGTGGGCTCGGCACGGTTGACATGAGTGGGGTCCAACGGCCAATTGGTTTCCTAGGAAACTATATGAGCATATGCCTGGGACCGCAACGCGGATTCTGTTCACTTTCGAAGCGGAAGGTACGCATCGCGGGGCGGTCAAGAACAGCACCGGCAACCGGCCCGTGGGGCAGAAATGCAACACAGAACTCGTCGATCCGCTTAAACTGTGCGACAGCCGCGCTGTCGCGGTTCGAGCCACCCGCACCGGCCGAGAATCTCCATGATTCGTCGTTGTTTGCTCTCTGCGGTTCTGATTGCGGCGGTCACTTCTGCTTCCGCTCGCGCCGCGGAGCGGCCCAATGTCGTCGTCGTGTTGGTGGACGATTTTGGCTGGGGCGACCCGGCGTGTTACGGCAACACGGTCGTGAAGACCCCCAACATGGATCGGCTCGCCAAGGAGGGCGTGCGGTTCACGCAAGGGTATGTGGCCGCGCCCATCTGCTCACCGTCTCGGTGCGGGATCATCACCGGCCACTTCCCGGGGAAGTGGAAAATCACCAGCTTTCTCCAAACCAAGGCGGGTAATAAGGCGTGCGCAATGGCCGATTACCTCGATCCCCAGGCGCCTTCCTTGCCACGAATGCTGAAAGACGCGGGGTACGCCACCGCCCACATCGGCAAATGGCACTTGGGGGGCGGGCGGGATGTCACCGACGCCCCGAAGTTCCATGAGTACGGGTATGAACTGGGACTGGGCACCTACGAGAGCCCGGAGCCGGCCGCGCCGCTGGGGCTGAAAACGACCCCTTGGGGGCCGCAGGACAAACTCGAGCCGCAACAGGTGCCGCGGCACGAGCGGTCTAAATGGATGGTCGACCAGACCTTGGAGTTCCTGAAGAAGAACCGAAGCAGACCGTGTTTCGTGAATGTGTGGCTCGACGACACGCACACGCCGTTCGTTCCGTCCGAGGAGCAGATGAAGGCGGTGCGCGCCCCGGGCGAGGCCGAGCAGCGGACCAAGTATAAAGCGGTGCTGGCCGCGCTCGACGTGCAACTCGGGCGGTTGCTCGACGGGCTCAAGGGCACGAACACGTTGGTGCTGTTCCTCGGCGACAACGGACCGTCGCAGCCGTTCGCGCGGGTGCGGAGCGGCGGTCTCCGCGGGCAGAAGCTCAGCCTCTACGAAGGCGGCGTGCGGGTGCCGTTTGTCGCTTGGTGGCCCGAAGTCGTGAAGGGCGGGGGCGTCAACGACAAGACCGTCATCGCGGCCGTTGATTTCCTGCCGACGTTGAGCACCCTCTGCGGCGCGCGACTGCCAAAGGGATACACCCCCGACGGCGAAGACATGGCGCCCGCGATCAAAGGCGAATCGCCGGCGCGCACGAAGCCGTTGTTTTGGGAATACGGGCGGAACGACACGTCGTTCGCGTACCCGATGGACCCGAAACACCGCAGCCCGAACGTTGCTGTCCGCGACGGTAATTGGAAGCTGTTGGTCAACGCGGACGGCAGCGGCGTGGAACTGTATGATCTGGCCGTTGATCCGAAGGAAGATAAGAACGTGGCGGGCGACAAGCCTGACGTGGTGAAGCGGCTCACCGAACTGGCGCTCGCCTGGAGGAAGTCGCTGCCGTAAACGAGCACATTGCCTTTGGGCTACTGCGCCGGCTCGCATCGCTCTGCGAGGCGGCGCGCCAAACTATTGCGGACGCCCCTCTGGCAAACTGACGGCCGGAGGGCGCATCCGTTGGTGGGGTTCGTCGAGGCTGCGCAGGAACGCTTCCAGGTCGGCCAAGTCGAGCGTGTTGAGCCCGAGCGGCTTCAGAAAGCGCGACTTGGTCGGGAAGTTCGGGTCGTCCTTGAACTTGTCCGTTTTTCGTATGGTTGCGCCGCCGGCGTTGTACATCCGCAGCAGACCTTCCAACTCGAACAGCCCGTTGTGCATGTACGGCGCGGTGCGGCCCACGTTCCGCAACGGCGGCGTGCGGAACGCGCCCACGTCCGCCGGCGCGTTCGTCACCCGGAACCGACCCAGGTCTTCCAGTTCCCGTTTGTAGTAGCTCAGACCGATGTCGTGGAACTTCCCGTCCGACAGGGTGGGGCCGTTGTGACAGTGGAGGCACCGGGCGTCGGTGCGGAACAGGTGCAGCCCGCGCACCTCGGCATCGGTGAGGGCATCGGTTTTGCCCTTCAAGAACGAATCGAACCGGCTCCGCCCGCCGATCACGGTTCGCTGGAAGCACGCGAGCGCTTGGGACACCCGGTCCAAAGTGACGGTGCCGTCCCCGAACGCCTTCTCGAACAGCGGGGGGTAGCCTTTGACCTGCGTCAACCGACCGACCACGCCCTTCTCGTCGGCGCGCATCTCGTCCGGGTTGGCGAGCACGGCCTTCGCTTGGGCCTCGAGGGAATCGGATCGGCCGTCCCAGAAGAAGGAACTGGCGAACGCGACGTTCTGCACGCTCGGGGCGTTCCGCTTGAGCGGTTTGCGGTCGTGTCCGAAGGAGGTCGTCCGGCCGTCCGCCCAGGCTAGGTCCGGGTCGTGGCAACTGGCGCACGCGGCCTGCCCGGCGCCGGACAACCGGCCGTCGAAGAACAGCGCCCGGCCGAGTTCCGCTTTGTCTTTTGAGTACGGGTTATCTTTCGGGTGCTTGACTTCGGGGAGCAGCCCGAGTTCGCGGTGTTCGGCCTCCTCGTCAAGGGTCGGCTTCGGCCACTCGGCGGGCATCCGGGAGTAGGCCGTGCGCAACTCCGCGGCTCGGGCGCGGGCCTGCTCGGCCGACGGCTGCGGGCGCGGGGGAAGCCGGGGAGAGGCCGGAGGTGGCGGCTCTCGCGAGATTCCTAATCCTGCGGCGGAGAGGGCGCCGAACAGCACAAGAGACCGCATCAGAACTCCTCGGAGATCACTTCCCCACCGGCACGTGTAACGATGGCGGCGACCGTTCCTGCGTTCACGGACTGACGGAGGAACCGCACGCTGCCGTCTGCGAGGGAAACGTTCGCGCCACCCGAGTGGAAACCGTAGATGGAATAATAGTTGTTGCAGTTCACCATGCACGACCCAGGGTGGGTCATGGTACTCAAGTCGGCCGGCGTGGTGTATCCCCGCATGATCGAGCCGTTGGGTTGAGCCCATCCACCGTTTGGGACCGAACTCCACGCCGTATCAGTTCTGCCCGAACGCCAGTTATCGGGCCGCCCTCCGGATTCAACCAACATGAGCGTGTTCGAGGTGCCGTCGGTGATTTCGAGCACCTTCGTGAAGACGTTTTTGTCGGTACTGCACGCCCCGTTGATGTTAGCCGGTTGGGCGTAAGTAATGACCGGGCCGTACAGATTGCTACTCACACTCAACGCCAAGCTGTAATCGGCCACCGCGTACGTCTTGCTGGACAGGGTGCTGAGCCGCGTGCCGCTAGGGACGGATGGGCATACAAGTATCTGTACCGGCATGTTCGCGGCGAGTTGGTTCACGGGATCGCTGAACGTTTTGGTGGGCACCCACAGTTTGCGGACGTTATCCTGCTCGATGTACGGGAGCACCTGAACGCCCCAGTACGCGATCGCAGTGCCGGACGGATCGGCCGGCTGGGACGTATAGTAGGCCGGGAACCCGCCGATCGCTGACTCGAAGTTGTGGAACGCCAACGCCGTTTGCTTCAGGTTGTTCTGGCACTTCATTCGGGCCGCCGCTTCCCGTACCTTTTGGACCGCCGGCAGCAACAGACCGATCAGAATGGCGATGATTGCGATGACGACGAGAAGCTCGATCAGCGTGAATGCGAGGCGGCGCATGGCCGGTCTCCGATGGCGCTAGTGGCGAGTAGCCGCGCTGCGTCCGGAGGTAAGCGCCGAGCGGTCGCATCCCGAGGATTGTGGCGGTGTGATTGTGGGCTGCTGAGACGGCGTCTCAGCAGCCACGGGTATCATAGCGGGCGAGTCTGGACAAACAAGCTGCCCACACGAGAGCGTTGGCGCAAATAACGGCCATACGCCAATAGATTGTGAGTGTATTTGTTATGTTTTATTTCAAATTTTTAGTATGATGAGCGTTTCTCGCGCGACCCGTTCGCGGCGTTCGAGAAGGGCCGTCTCACGGGCTCATGTCGATGCCGCGCACGTCGATCCAGCGATGGGGGGCGAATACCGCGACGTGGTACGGCGCCTTCGAGAGCGTGAACGGGATGCGGCGGTCGTTCCTTCTCGTTCTGAAGTTGACGCCCTGTGACGACCGAGCCCGGTTTTGTAGCGCCGAGTGGCGGACACAGACACGCCGCACCGGACCGTACACCCGCTCGGTTCACCGACTGATATCATTGGTGGAACCGGGGCCGTACCGGGTCCGTGCTGCTCGCCCGCCAGACACGTGCGGTCCGAGTTCTCAACAACACAGGTCACCCAATGGCCGGCACCGATCCCGACGATCCCGTCGTTTTCACCGCCGAAAGCCCGCAAATCGCCGAGGCCGTCGTGAAGTTACTCGCGGCCAACGACGTGGCCGCGGAGATCGCCACGGGCGGCCCCAAAACGACCTCCGACCCGCTCACAGGTGCGGCCAGCCTGGCCGAAACGAACGAATATCCGGTCGTGGTGACAGACCCGGCGAAACGCAAAGCGGCTCTCGACCTGCTCGCGACCGCGCAAACCGCGGCGGCTGTGAACGCGGTACGCGAGCGCCGCGAGAACCGCACGGGGACGGTATCGGCCACGTGTGAGGATTGCGGCAAGTCGTCCGAGTGGCCCGCCCGGGCGCAGGGCACGACGGAAGTGTGCCCGCACTGCGGCGGCTACATGGACATTCTGGACCCGGACGACGACTGGTCCGGGATGGATTTCGGCACCGCCGAACCTGAGGACAAGTGATGTCGTTTACGCTGGCACCGTTCACCGTCACCCCACAGGAGGTGGGGTTCACGCTCGCGAAGGTGCTGCGCGCGCGGCTCGGCGGGCCGTCGTGGACCGACGTGCGCAAGCTCATCGCCGCCCGGCGGGTCAAGGTCGGCGATTCCGTCTGCTCCGATGAAGCCCGGCGACTCAAGGAGGACGAGGTCGTGGTGCTCCTGGAGCACCCGAAGCCGCTCCCGCGTGCGGCCCACCCCGAGCGACTGGTGGTGCGGCACCTCGACGAGCACGTGGTGGTGGTGGAGAAGCCGGCCGGCGTCAACACCGTTCGCCACCCGGCGGAGCTGGAGTGGTCCGAGGAGCGCCGCGAACTCGACCCGACTCTGCAAGACCTGACGCAGTGGGCCGTCGGTCGCCAGTTGAACCGCGACGCCCGCGACCTCCCGCGGCTGCGGATCGTTCACAGACTCGACAAGGAAACGAGCGGGCTGGTCGTGTTCGCGCGGTCTGCGCTCGCGGAGCGCGAGCTCGGGATGCAGTTCCGCAAGCACACGGTGGTGCGCCGGTACCTGACGGTGGTGCCGGGCATCCTCGGCGCGCAAACCATCAAGTCGAACCTGGTGACGGACCGCGGCGACGGCCGGCGCGGGAGCACGAAACTCCCCGGCGTCGGGAAGGAGGCCGTTACCCACATCACGCCCGAGGAGCGGCTGCCGGGTTACACACTGCTCTCGTGCCGGCTCGAAACCGGCCGCACTCACCAGATCCGCATTCACCTCTCGGAAGCCGGGCACCCGGTGTGTGGCGACAAAGTGTACTGCAAGAAGGCGAACGGTGAGGTGTTCGACGACCGCAGCGGCGCGCCGCGCCTCGCCCTGCACGCGACCGAATTGGGGTTCGAGCACCCGGCGACAAACGGGCACCTGCACTGGACGATGCCGCTGCCGCCGGACCTCGCGAAGTTCTCCGAGCGACTGCGCGCCCGATAAGCGCGTGACCGCTCCCCGCTCTATCTGCGCGACACAAAGCTGAAACGTGACCTGCGAGCTGAACTGTAGCGTCGCTCGCGGCTACTTGGTGAGTCCGTACCGGTCGATCTTGCGGTCCAGGGTCGAACGCTCGATACCGAGAATGGTTGCGGCTCGTGACTTGTTCCAATCGGTATGCTTTAACGTTTCAAGAATGTGACGCTTCTCCACTTCTTCGATCGTTTCGGGTTTGTACGCCGGCGCCGCCTGCACCACCGGTGCGCCCACGTCCAGCCCCGAGAGCCAGATGTCGGCGGCATCGAGTTGCGGGCCGCTGCCGAGCGCGACGGCCCGCTCGATCACGTTCCGCAGCTCGCGCACGTTCCCGGGCCACGGGTACGTGCGCAACTTGTCCAGCGCCTCGGGGGTGAACCCCTTGAACTTGCGTGCAGTCTCGCGAGCGAACCTCTTCAGGAAGTGCTCCGCGAGCAGAGGCACGTCGTCGAGCCGGTCGCGCAGCGGCGGCACGTCGAGCTGAACCACCTGGAGACGGTAGAACAGGTCGCGCCGGAACGTGCCCGCCCGGACCGCCTCTTCCAACGGGCGGTTGGTCGCGGCGACCACACGCACGTCCACCTTGATGGCCGTGTTTCCACCCACCCGCTCGAACGGGTGCCCCTCCAGCACGCGCAGGAACTTGGCCTGTGTGCTGAGCGCCATTTCGCCGATCTCGTCGAGGAAGATGGTACCGTTGTCCGCGGCCTCGAACTTCCCGACCATCCGCTCCGTCGCGCCGGTAAACGCCCCCTTCTCGTGCCCGAACAACTCGCTTTCCAGCAGCGTCTCCGTGAGCGCCGCGCAGTTGAGGCAGATGAACGCGCCCTCGCGCCGGGGGCTGTGCAGGTGGATCGCCCGCGCCACCAGCTCCTTGCCCGACCCGCTCTCGCCCCGCACCAGCACCGTGGCGCGGGTCTCGGCCACCCGGGCCACTTGCGACTCGATTTGCCGGAGCGGCTCGCTTTCGCCGACGATCTCGCTCTCGAGCTTCAACTGCGACCGCAGGCTGCGGTTCTCGGCCGATAGGCTGGCCTGCCGGGAGAACCGGTGCCACACGGTGCCCAGGTGCCGCGCCACCGCGAGGGTGAACTCCAGGTCGTCGGCGTTCAGGGGCGCGTGCCCGATCGTCCGATACAGGTGCAGCAGCCCCAGCACCTTGTCGTCGGCCATGATCGGGGCGCAGATGAGGCTCGCGACCTTGAGCTCCGCGATGCTGTCGCGGTCCTTCAGCATCCGGTCGGTGGCGACGTTCTCCGCCAGGATCGCCTGCCGGTCGGACAGCACCTCGCTGCTGACGAACTGTGACACCTTGTGGTACGTCGCCGGCCCGCCGTTGCGCACCCGGTGCGTGACCAGCTCGAGCTCGCGGCCCTCTTTAAGCGCGAGCACCGCGACCACCTCGGCGGGGGTGGCCCTGAATACGGCGTCCGCGGCCAGCGCGCACAGCGCCGGCTTGTCCGCCGCCGCCGCCATGTCCAGTGCCAGCCGGTACAGCACCCCGACGGCTTGCGGCGGCGGCACCCGGGCGGCGGGGAGGGTCGCTTCTGCGTCCGGAGTTGTGGAGGGCTGCTGCTGGTACCGGGTCTGCCCGAGTCGCTTCCGGATCTCCAGCCCGTCCACGTGCTCGGTCGCGGCCGGCGGCGCCTGCGGCGGGTCTGGTAACTGGCTCATCTCGTCAACGAAGACGAACCGCGTGCGGCCGAGGCGCAACTCGTCCTGCGGCCGCAGGGGGCGGTCGGAGCGGAGCAACTCGCCGTTCAGATGCGTGCCGTTCAAACTGCCGAGGTCGCGGACGAACCACCCGTCCTCTGCCGCGAACACCTCGGCGTGTTCGCGGCTGCACAGGTCATCACGGAGCACGACCCGGTTGGTCGGCGCGCGGCCCAGCTTGTACCGCGTGCCCTCGTGCAGAGGGAACACGTCGCCGAACCCGTCATCGCGGCGGGCAACCAGGAAAGCGTCAGGTGGTTGGGCCATTGGGTCCGAGCCGGGAGCGGGGGCGACGGGACACTTCCACGATAGTGGCGGGCCGCTTACGGGTTCAAGCCGGAACGCGGCTCCGGCCCCCCCCCGCTAGTGTCGGGGTCACCGAGAAAGCTGATACAGCAGAACCGCCAGAGCGCCGAACGACGCGACTGCGCACAAAACCGCGGCGGGACTGAACGCGACGTACACCAACCGCATCTTCACCCCATCGGGCGGGGCCGAGACGCCGGCTGATTCGGGCTGCCAGGGCTCGTTTCCGGCCCCGCGAACGGGGACGATCTCGGCCCGGCTCGTCCACAGTGCGACACTGCCGAACAGCAGCAGCGAGAACGCGAGCACGTGGACGGCGAGCGGCACTTCGACGTTCCCCTGCGAGTCGCCTACCTTCAGCACCAGCGCGAGCAAAATGGCCAGTCCGTTGTTGGTCGCGTGGAGCAGGATCGGCACCCAGATCGATCGCGCTGCAAGGTAGACGAAGTGCAAGTACAGTCCCATCAGCGTGATGACAACAAGCTGCGACGGGTCGAGGTGCATGGCGGCGAACAGCACCGCGGTGAATAGCACCCCGACGGGGATGCCGTACCGGGCACACAGTCCGCGGCCGAGGAACCCGCGACACCATAACTCCTCGACCACCCCCGGCCCGACTGCCACGGCCAACGCGGTGAGCGGCCAGGGGAACGACCCGAACACGCCGTTGAGTGCTTTCACCACGGGCGGCGGCTTCATCCCGGTCGCCCAGAGGAAAAGCGTTTGAATGAGGTCCGCGCAGATCATGAACGCCGGCACGAGGAGTAAGGCGAGGAACACGTGCAGCGGGTGGGGTCGGCGCAGCCCGATCTGCCGCGCCCAGTCCGGGCCGATCCGCCGCGGGAGCACAAGAAGGATCAGCCCGAGTGAGGCAAATTGCGCCGCGAGCATTCCGGACGCGAGCGACCGGCCGATTTCGTCCGGGATCGGTGAGCGCTCACCCTCGGACTTCAGATCAACGGCCTTCCCGAACCCGTCGAGCTGTTCGTCCGCGAACGCCTTGGGGTCGGCAGCGGAGTACATCAGCGCCCCGAACACCACGCCCGTGCCGATGATTGCACCGAGTAACTGAGTGGCAACGAACAGCCCGCACCACACGACCGCTTCTAAGAGACCGGGGCGCGGCCGGGTCGTTTGCGCCGGCGCCACTGGCGCCACTAACGGCAGGTCGGTGCGGGTCACCAGCGGTGGCTCGTTCGTGGGTTCGCTCATAAGCCATTTCTTCGCCAGCGGGCGAACACCGGGGTTAGTACCGCAGCAGTCCGGTATATTCCATCAACTGCAACAGCCACGGGTTGCGCCACGGGTTCCATGCCGGGTAGAACACGCTCAGAACCCCGAGCCCCAGCAACACGGCGCCCAAAAGTCGCCCGGCGGCGCTCCGGGCGAGCCAGTCGGCCGCGGTCGGGAGTGCGAGCACCCACAGCGGGATCAGCCAGAACAGCCACCGCGGCCCGCTCGTGTTCCCGCCGTAGTTGTAGCTCTGGGTTCGCATCAAGTAGAAGCAAAATACTGTTAGCGAGACGACGACGGTCATCGCCGCGAACATTTCGCGCGTCCAGCCCGTCGCTTTTTGCTTCGCGAACAACTTGCGCACGTCCGGCGCGCTGCGGATGCCCGCCGCGAGCAACCCCGCGAACGCGAGCAGCCACACCGGCGTCAGGCTGAACCATCCGTGGTGGCCGAGGGTCAGGTGGAACGCATACACACTGGTCGGTTCGTTATTGAAGTCGATCCCTTTTGCGGCCGGCGTGCCGAGCTTGGCCCAGTGACTCCCCTCGAAATTGTACCACTCCCCGCCGAACTCGCTGTACGCCGGAAGAAGTCGGCCCATCGCCGCGTAGTTTGCCAAGAAGAGTGCCGCTAGCGGGACCAGCGCGCAGGGCACGAAAAACAGCAACGTGTGGCGCGGCCGCGCCACGAGCAGCGGTACCATCAGCGCGACGAGGAACGCCAGCGCGGGCAGCTCAAAGGTCGCAGCGAACGCCGCGAAGAACCCGCACGACCCGTATCCGACGGGAGGCATGTCGCGGTTCTCGGCGACCGCACGCAGCAGCGGGTATGAAGCGAACAGCACGCAGTACGCGGCCGGGAGGTGGTTGTTCAGCGTGTGCGAGAACGTGAGCAGGAACGTCCCCAGAGCAGCCGCGGCGAACGTGAGCAGCTTCCCGAAGTCGGTCTTGCCGGTTGTATCGATCAGCCGCCCGAGCAGCACAAGGTACACCGCCATCGGCAGCACGTTCCAGGTCAGCACGATGGTGGGAATCACGAGCCACCGGTCGCGCCCGATGTCCCACCCGACCGCCCGGTTGAGCACCCAGTACTCGCACGCGACGAGGACCGCCATGAGCGGCGGTTTGCTCGAGTAGAACTCCTTCGTCTTGGGGTTCATCACGACATCGAGCGACCGGTACGCTGGTTCCGCAACGATGCCCACGTCCTTGTACTTCGTGGGATCGCCCGCATCGGGATAGGTCCGCTGACCAATGACGAAGGTGCGGTCGTGAACCAGCGCGCGCGCGGTTGCCCAGCGGGATTTGTCGTTGGAACTGAATGTGGGGTGCGGGTCCGGCCGGGAGGCCGGCCAGGCGCGGTCCGGCTCGGCCCCGTACCCACCTTGTTCGGGGGCCTTATAGCGGCTCGGTTCGATGACGTTCTCGGCGCCGACGGTCTTGGCGGCGGCGATCGCGACCGCTGCCGCAGTGAGGAGCAGGAACGCCGAGCGACGCAGGTCAGACGGTTCGGCTGCCATCGATCCGCTCTGGGGGAAGGGCAGGGGGACGATCCGGGTAGCTCAGCTCTGGGCCGGTTCGGACGCGGCGGGTGTCCGCTCCATGACACTGTACGGGTCGTTGTCCAACCACTTGCGCGCGACGGTCATTTCGGACACCAGCCCGGCGAGCAGGCATTGCCCGCCGAAGAGGGCACATCCCATCGCGAACGTTGCGGCCATCATCTGGGCCACGGGGCCGGCCCCGTAACTGCTGTCGATGAGACGCAAGAGCCCGTTCGCCAGTAGCAAGAAGAAGCCGAACACGCCGGCCGCCCCGAACCCGAGCCCCCATGTCCCGAGAAGGTGATTCGGGCGGCGGCCGAATCCCGTCAGGAGCCGAACGGTGGCGACATCGAGTGCGCCTTTGATGAACCGCTTCCAGCCGTATTTCGAGCTGCCGAACTTGCGCGCCCGGTGCCGGATCACCAACTCGCCGACCTTGAACCCGCGGGCGGTTGCCAGCACCGGCACAAACCGGTGCAGTTCTCCGTACAGGTACACCTCGCGGAGAGCCTCAGCACGGTAGGCCTTCATTCCGCAGTTGTGGTCGTGCAGGTGGACGCCGGTGAGCACGCTCAGGAACTTGTTGAACACCCGACTCGGGAACACCTTGTGCCACGGATCGTGGCGCACCTTCTTCCACCCACTCACCACATCCAGCCCGCCCCGCAGCGCTTCGAGGAATCGGGGGATCTCGTGCGGGTCGTCCTGGAGGTCGGCGTCCATCGTTACGACGACCTGGCCCCGCGCCGCGTCGAACCCCGCCGCCAGCGCGGCCGCTTTGCCGAAGTTGCGCCGGAACCGGACCCCGCGGACCCGTTCGTCCTTTGCCGCCAGGTCCTGAACCACCGCCCATGAGCGGTCCTTGCTGCCGTCGTCGATGAAGATCATCTCGACCCGTTCCGGGAGGCCGCGCGCCACCTCCACGATTTCCGCGTGCAGCGCGGCCAAGCTCTCGTCTTCGTTGAAAACGGGGATTACCAGCGACAGCACCTCGACGGCGACGAACCCGGACGGCGCGCGGGTCCCGCCCGCAGTACCGATGGCCGACGGCTGGCTCGCGTTCAGGGTCATGAACTCACCTCGGCGGGGCCGCTGGGCGCGAGCGGCAGAACGGACGGCTTGAGGACGTAGAACAGCAAACCAACGACCGCTTCGCCGGCCGTCCAGGCGAGCCGTAACGCCAGCGCGATCAGCACCGCCACCTGGGCCGCGGTGACCTCGCCCAGCGCGGCGACGAACTGCGGCGCGAGCGCCCACTTCAATACCAGCTCGCGCGCCCCGAGCCCGCCCGGTGCGATCACGAACACGAAGCCCGCGACGTAGCAGAGCGACACGGCCGCCAGATCGCGGGTGAACGCGTCGGTGTCCCACTCCGGCGCGACCGGTAAGAGCCCGTGAACGGTCAGCCCCAAACTGAGCGCGAGCAAACAGTACCCGGCGGCGCCGTGAACAAGCCCTTGCGCGAGCAGGAACAACGACGGCGCGGGGAGCGGCCGTGCGTCCGGACCGCGCCGCTTCTTCGCAACTCTAGCCGCGAACTTGTTCAACACGGCGAGCCCGAGCGGCAGCGCCACGACCGCGAATAGGATCGTCCGCTTGCCCGACACCTCGGCCGGCAGCACGCCCAGCGCCGGTAGGAACAGTACCGCGAGCAGCGCCCCCGCGGACATGCTCACCAGGGTCTCGTACACCGCCGTCACACCCACCGGCACAGGGTGCGCGCCGTGCGGCCGCAGCATCGCCATGCGCATCAGCGGCACCAGCACTTTGCCGGGCACGTACTTCCCGAACTGGCTGATGTAGTAGGTGCGGAGCCCCACCCACCATGACACCCCCGCGCCCTCGAAGTGCAGCAGCCGCACCCAGAACGACGACCAGCACAGGTGCGCCAACAGGTACAGCACCCCGGCGGGTACTAGGTACTCGACGCGCACCCGCACGGGGAGGCTCCCCGGCTCGATGCCCTTCAGCGTGTTGTGGAAGTTCCACGCCACCGCGGTCACGATGACCAGTGCGACGGCCGTTTCGACCGCGAGCCACAGCTTCCGGCGCTTGCCTTTTGACATCTTTCGGATTCTACGAGGCACCGCCGGGCCGGGGAGGTTGTGTTGTCACCGCACAACTTGCTCGATAAATTCGACTGTTAGAAGTGAGGAATTCGCCGATGAGTACCGAGAACGAGTCCCCGAAGCCCGAGCAACCGGCGCAGCCTGCCCAGCCGAGCCCGGCCGCTTACGGGGCCGCGCCTCAGGCGCCGCTTGACCCCGGGGCCGCGAAACCTGCGCAACCCGGCGCCCCGGCCGCTTACGGGGCCACCCCTCAAGCACCGCTGGGTAAGGGGCCACCGCGCCCGGGCGGTCCGCGCCCCGGTGGGGGCAGCTTCGGTGGGAACCGCCCGTCCACCAACCGCGGCGACCGGCCGAACCGGTTCGACAAGCCGTTCAACCCCGGCGGCGCGCCACCGCAGCTCTTCGTCGGAGCCGAGAAGCCCAATAACCGCGAACTCGACAAGCTCATCGAGGACGAGCTGGCCGCCGCGATGGGCGACTTCGACGTGTCGAAGACGGTCGCCGCGGTGGAGCAGGTCCAGAAGCCACGGGCCGCGGGCGCCAGCGGTCGTAAGGTCGGGGTGGTGGTGGGGGTCCACGGCAACGACGTGTTCATCGAAGTGCCGGGCGGGCGCAGCCAAGGGTTGCTGCCGCTCCAGCAGTTCGAGGGGCGCCGGCCGGCGGTGGGCGAGTCGGTCGAGTTCGACATCGACCACTACGACTCCGCTAACGGGCTGCTCATCCTCACCCGCGAGGGCTCTGCACAAGTCGTTCACGACTGGTCGCAGGTCTCGTACGGCATGATCGTCGAAGCGAAGGTCACCGGCACCAACAAGAATAAGACCGGGCTGACGGTGGAAGTAGCCGGAATCAAGGGCTTCCTCCCCGCCAGCCAGCTCGACCTGTACCGGGTCGAAAACGTCGACCAGTTCGTGGGCCAGCGGCTGAAGGTGATGGTCGCGGAGGTGAACCCGGAGGAGCGGAACCTCATCGTGAGCCGCCGCGCGGTTCTGGAGCGCGAGAAGCAGGTCAAGGCCGAGGAGTTCTGGCGCACCGTTGAAGAGGGGCAGGTCCGCAAGGGCATTGTACGTAGCGTCAAGCCGTTCGGTGCGTTTGTGGATCTCGGCGGCGCCGACGGGCTGATCCCGGTGTCCGAGTTCTCCTGGCAGCGGGTCAACGACCTCAACGAGGTTGTGAAGATCGGGCAGGAGGTCGAGGTCAAGATCAACCGCATCGATTTCGAAGCGCGAAAGATCGGGCTGAGCATGCGGGCGCTGACCGTCAGCCCGTTCGACGAGTTCACGAAGACCACGCAGGCTGGCGCACGGGTCACGGGCAAGGTCTCACGGCTCGCCGATTTCGGCGCGTTCGTGGAACTGTCCCCTGGGGTCGAAGGGCTGATTCACATCTCGGAACTCTCGACTCAGCGGGTGCGCCGGGTGAGCGACGTGATCGAGGTGGGCCAGAACGTGATCGTCGAGATTCTGAGCACGGACCCGGCAACAAGGCGTATCGCACTGAGCCTCAAGAAGATCGCGACCGAAGAGGAGGTCGCCGCCGAGGAGGCCGAAGAGGCCGAGCACTTGGCGGCACTCAAAGCCGCTGAGCAAGCGATGGCGAGCCGTCCGGTGAACCCGAACCTGCGCGGCGGGCTCGGCGGGCCGATCCGGTTCGACGGGCAGTAGCGACCGCGCCACACGGTTTGGTGGGCGGAGGGCGCCCCCCCTTCGCTCACTGAGCGTATACTAACGCCGTTATCCACTCCGCTGCGAGACCGTGCGCATGCCCCCCGAAGGTAACGGCTCTTCTGCCCCCCGAGAGCCGCGCGAGCTGGCGGCCCTCCTCCAAACCCTTCAGACCAACATCGGGCGCGTGTTCCTCGGCAAACCCGAGGTGGTGCGCCTCGCCTGTGTCGCGCTGCTGGCCGAGGGGCACCTGCTCCTCGACGACGTGCCCGGCGTCGGTAAAACGCTGCTCGCGAAGGCCCTCGCCCGCAGCCTCGCGTGCAAGTTCAACCGCATCCAGTTCACCCCGGACCTGCTGCCCGGCGACCTGTTGGGGGTAACCATTTACCGGTCGCAAACGGGCGAGTTCCTGTTTCAACCCGGTCCGGTGTTCGCCGAGGTGGTGCTTGCCGACGAGATCAACCGCGCCACCCCGCGGACGCAGTCGGCACTGCTCGAGGCGATGCAAGAGCGGCAGGTCACGGTGGACGGGAACACGCGCCCGCTCGGGCCGCCGTTCCTCGTCGTGGCCACACAGAACCCGCACGAGTTTGAGGGCACCTACCCGCTCCCCGAGAGCCAACTCGACCGCTTCACCCTCCGGGTCAAGGTGGGGTACCCGGACCGCGAGGCCGAGCGTGCGATCCTCACGCAGCACCGGGCCGGTGAGCCGGTCGAGTCGCTCGAACCTGTGCTGACGCCGGCGGACGTGATCGCGCTCCAAACGCACGTCCGGACGGTCCGCGTGGACCCGGCCATCGCCGATTACATCCTCGACCTGATCGGCGCGACCCGCACGCACCCCGAACTGGCGCTCGGGGCCAGCACCCGCGGCGCGCTGGCCCTGTACCGGGCGGTTCAGGCCCTTGCGGTCACGTCGGGGCGGGACTACGCCGTGCCCGATGACGTGAAAGCGCTCGCCGAGCCGGTTCTTGCGCACCGGATCGTGACCCGCAGTTGGGCGGCCGGCGGGCACCCCGACGCGGGGCCGGTGGTGCGCGAGATCCTCACCAAGCTCAAGGTGCCGGCATGAAGCGGACCGACGGCGCCGGCGGCCTCGCGCTCCAGTTCACGCCCTCCGGGATCACTTGGCTGGCTGTGTCGCTGGGGGTCGGCGCGGTTGCGTGGTTCAAGAGCATCAACCTCGTGCTGATCGTGGTGTACGTGATGCTCGCGCTGGTCGTGTTGAACGGGGCGCTGGCGCGGCGCAACGTGGCCGGCGTGAGGGCGCGGCGGTTGGCCGCGCCGCCGCTGTTCGCCGGGGAGCGGTCCGAGCACGGGGTTCGTATCACCAACGAGGGTCACGCGCCGGTGACGGTGACGGTCGAGGACCGCACGCCCGCGGGGAGCGTAACGTTCCTGGGGTACCGTGTGCCGCCGGGGGGCGCTCTCGACTGCAAGGCGTCGGGCGAGTTCCCCACCCGCGGCCGGTTCGCCGGGCCGCTGACGCTGGTGTCGAGCTTTCCGTTCGGGTTCGTCTCCTACCAGCGCCATACCGACAGCGGCGGGGAGATCGTTGTGCTACCGCGCCCGGGGCAGGCCGATCCGGACGGGTTGCGTCGCTGGGTGGCGCGCCAAGCCGGCGGCGAGGGTCGTGCTCGCAAACTGCTGCGCCGCGTGACCACGGACCGCGCCGAGGTGCGGGGGGTCCGCGCTTACCGTGCCGGGGACCCGATCCGGGACATCCATTGGCTCACGACCGCGCGTCGCGGGGAGCCGATGGTGCGCGAGTACGACACCGCGCCGTCGCCGGAACTGGTCTTGGTGGTCGAGCCGTGGCTGCCCGCCGAACCGACCCCGCAGGACTATGAGCGACTGGAGGCCGCTCTGAGCTTAGCGGTTACAGTCGCGGCGACGTGGCGCCGCGCGTTCGACAGCCCGATCATGGTGGCCGTACCCGGTCACGCGGTCGCGTCGGCCAGCGCTGAGGAAGACCTGCGCGAGGCCCTGACGCCGCTCGCCGACGCGGCCGGCGGGCCGACCCACGAACCGCTCCCGGCTGCCGCATTCGCTGGGCGACTTGCGCGGGGGGCGCGGGTGGTCGTAAGTAGCCGGCCCAACAGCCCGTTCTCCGCTGCACTGGCGCGCGAAACGGGCAAGCCGTTTGCGACGGTGTGCCCGCAGGACCGGCTCCCGTGGTACCAGCCGCCGGCCGCCCAGAGCTGAAACCGCGGTCAGACGCTTTCGGTAGCCGCTGAGCAGATCGGAGAACCGACGCTATGCCGACCGAAGCCACGTTCCGGTTCAGCACCTATCTGACGCTCGCACTGGCATGTGCCGCAGTAGGGTACGCGCAGGCGCCGATGCTGCCGGAGGCGGCCGTGTTTGCGGGGCTGGCGGTCGGGACGCTCGTCGCACTCTATTTCGTCGAATCGCGGTACGCGCTACTTTCAATCCCCGCGGCGAACCGGCTCGGCGGGATCGTCGGGGCCGCGTTTCTGGCGTGGGTCGGGTACCGGGTGAAACGCGAGATCGACACCGGGGAGTTCGCGCACCTCGGCTGGCCCATGCTGTTCGTCGCGATGTGCGGTCCGCTGGTGCTGATGCTGCTGGCGGCCAAGGCGGCTCGGGGCGAGAAGCACGCCGGCGACTACTGGACTCTGCACGGGACCGCGCTGGCGGGGATCGGGCTGGCCGCCGCGTTCGCCGACGAGGCGCTGTGCTTCGTGCTGCTCGGCCTCTACCTCGTGGCCGCCGTGTGGAGCCTCACTCTGTTCCACCTCGCCCGCTCCGCCGGGCACGTGCGCCCGGTCCCCTCGCCGGACGCGCCGGCCCCCCGCACCGCCGCCGCGAGCGGGGATCCGCACGGCTCGCGCACCGGCTTTCGCTCGGCGCTGTTGTCGGCGGCGGTTGCTGGCGCCGTTGCGCTGCCCCTGTACTTGCTCACGCCGCGGTCCACTGCCGCCAAAGCGGAGTTCGGCACCGCATCCGCCGAAATCGGCTATTCGGCTGACCAGATGGTAGACCTCAAGACTACCGGTACACTCAAGCCGAGCAACGAAACGGCGTTCGAGGTGGTCGCTACGTACCCCGACGGGACCCCGAAAAACGACATCCGACCGGATCAACGGTGGCGCGGTCGTACGCACCACCAGTACAGCGGTGGGGCGTGGAACCGGGACGCCGCGGTGCTCCCCACCATCGCTCCGCGGGCAAAGGTCCCGCTTCGCGAGGCGGGCGACTGGACCCCGCCCGACCTCGGTCCGGGTCAGTACCGACTCGAATACGCCCTCCCGCCGCGGCCGGAAGCGCACTTCGTCGCCGATCCTGTGCTGTGGATACCGGATGAGCCACCTCCGCTCGCGGGATACAACGAAGACCGTCCGCAGCCCTGGACCCCGGGCTACGACGGCACGTTCTTCTGGGAGCCGATTCAGTCTCTGCGCCGGCGGCCCTTGCGGTACGTTCAGGCGTACGCGCCACGTTCCGACCCGGACCTCGGCCCGGGCTTCCAGTTAGAATCGCACCTGTACAACGACGCGCGCGATCAGCTTCGCGTCAACCCCCTGGAGCGGGTCAAGGAGTACACCGATGCCCTGATTGCGCGGATGGTCGCGGACGGGACCCTGCCTGCCGGGTGGCGGGACGCGCAGGTGTTTCTTAACCGGCGCACTCTGCTGCCCCGCGAGGAGTACCACGAGCGCCTGGCTCGCGCACTATGCGCGCACCTCGCCACCAACCCCGAGTTCCGGTACACGCTGGAGTTGAAGCGCGAGCAGCCGAAACTAGATCCGGTTGAGGAGTTTCTGCTCCATTCGAAGTCCGGGCACTGCCAGCGGTTCGCAACAGCGCTGGTGCTGATGCTCCGCTCCCAGGGTATTCCGGCGGTGTACGTCCGGGGGTTCAAGGGGTGCGAGCACCTCGGGGACGGCCGGTACGCCGTAAAACAGGAGCAGGCGCATGCCTGGGCCGAGGCGCTGGTGGAAGTTGTGGACGGTTCGGTCCGCCGGTTCCACTGGCTGAGCCTGGACCCTACACCTGACGGGAGCGTTGCGGGTAGCGAAGTCGGCGCTCCGTGGTGGCGGGCGACCAACAACCAGATCGGCGCGTGGTTCCGGCACCACGTTGTGAACTATACGGCCGAGCAGCGGCGAAAGGACCTCACCACGCTGGCGGAAACCGCCACCCGTCCCGAATTTCTGGTCGGCTCAGTCATCATTGCGGTGCTGGTGTTGGGCGCGACAGTGGCGTACCGGCGGGCGCGGCGGCCCGCACCACTCCGGGAACTCGACGGACGTGTTCGGTGGTTCGGCGAACTGGTGGCCGTCTTGTCCGCACACGGGTTCGTACCGGAGCGTGGCGAAACGCTGCTCGAATACGCGACCCGGGCCGCCGCGGGGGTCGGCTCTCGACCCGGATGTGTGGCGGTCGCACATATTCCTGTGACGTGGGCCGAGTCGTACTATCAAGAGCGGTTCGGCAACGTCCCGCCGTCCGACGCACGCCGCACCGAACGGGCCGCCGAACTGGAATCGCTGCGCCGCGCCCTGGAGTCGTACCGCACATGAGTACCGTGAAACGTTTGACTGCCGAAACCTCTGCCGTTGTGGTAGTCGATATCCAGGATCGGTTGCTCGCGAAGGTGCCGGGCCGCGATTCGCTCGTGCGCAACGCCGGCTTCGTGCTGGATGTGGCTGCGAAACTCGCCATTCCGGTGCGCGCCGCCGAACAGTATCCCAAAGGGCTCGGCCCCACGACTGCCGAAATCGCCCGCCGACTGCCGTCGCCCCCTCCCGCAAAAACCTCGTTCAGTTGTTGCGGGGCAGGTACGTTCTTGGAAGAGCTCGAAATGCTCCGCCGGCCCCAGGTGGTGCTGGTGGGCATGGAAACGCACGTCTGTGTGCTGCAAACCGCTCTCGACTTCCTCCATGCGGGGCTGCACGTTTTCCTCGCCGTGGACGCCTTGGCGGCCCGGAACGCGGTGGATCATGACACCGCGGTGCGGCGACTGGAACTGGCCGGCGCGGTGCCGACTACCGTCGAGGCGGTCGCGTTCGAATGGCTCCGCGACGCCGCGCACTCCCAGTTCAAGGCTGTCAGTGAACTGGTCAAGGCACGCGGGTGAGTGCGAGCAAAAGTCGCGTGATCGGTGCAGTTCTCCCCTTCACCGTGGTGCCCTCGTCCCATTTCATGACGGGGAGCATTCTTTTCCGCTGTTGTGAGCAACTCTCATGGCAACTCTCCCCGGCCAGCTCTCTCCCACGCCGCGCCTGCTGCTCGGCCCCGGGCCGAGTGACGCCCACCCGCGCGTGCTGTCGGTGATGTCCACCCCGCTGCTGGGGCACCTGGACCCGCAGTTTCTTGAGATCATGACCGAAACGCAGACGATGCTGCGCGAGGTGTTTCGGACCAAGAACCAGCTCACGTTTCCGGTGTCCGCGACCGGAATGGCGGGCATGGAAACGTGCCTCGTGAACCTCATCGAGCCCGGGGACCCGGTGACGGTGTGCTGCATCGGGTATTTCGGTACGCGGATGATTGATGTCGCCGGCCGCACCGGTTGCAACCTCACGGTGAAGCACAAGCCCTGGGGCGACGTGTTCACGCTCGACGAGCTGCGTGACATCTTGAAAGAAACCCGTCCGAAGGTGCTCGCTCTGGTTCACGCCGAGACCTCGACCGGCGCCTTACAGGACATATCTGAAGTCGGCAAACTGTGCCACGAGTACGACGCGCTACTGGTGACCGACTGCGTGACCTCGCTGGGCTGTACCCCCGTGGAACTTGACGCGTGGGAGGTGGACGCCGCGTTCAGTTGCTCGCAAAAGGGCCTGAGTTGCCCGCCGGGGATGTCGCCGATCAGTTTCAGCCCCCGGGCGGTAGACAAGCTGAAGAGCCGCAAGACCAAGGTGCAGAGCTGGTACCTGGACCTCACCTCGATTCAGAGCTATTGGGGCGGCGACCGGGCGTACCACCACACCGCACCGATCACGATGATCTACGCACTGCGCGAGGGCCTGCGGCTGGTGCTGGAAGAGGGGTTGGAGGCGCGGTGGGCGCGGCACGTCCGTAACCACAAGGCGCTGAAGGCGGGGCTGGAAGCGCTCGGCCTGGAGTACATTGCCGCGGACGGGCACCGGCTGCCGCAGTTGAACGCCGTCAAGATTCCGGCCGGCATCGACGACGTTGCGGGCCGCAAGAAGATGCTGACCGAGTTCGGAATCGAGATCGGCGGCGGCCTGGGCGACTTCAAAGGGAAGGCGTGGCGCATCGGGATTATGGGCTACAACAGCCGCCCGATCTGCGTGCTGTCTGTGCTGGCGGCGATGGAGCACGTGCTCCGCGCGTTCGGGGCGAAGGTAAGCCCAGGTAGCGGCGTAGCTGCCGCCGAAGCCGTCTACGCCGCGTGAAGTCAGTGCCGCGGAGGAGCGCGGTGTTGCCGCCGCCCGGGCGCCGCGTAGGCGTCGTGAACAGCAAGGGCCGGGCGTGGCTTCGGCTCAATACCGTGTTTCGAGCCCGATCGTCAGCCCTTGCACCCATGCGTCCGAGCGGTTGACCGTTCGTGCCGGACGGTCGGCCGCGAACACGGGGCCGATTCCGTTCAGCAGCGGGATGTTTGCCGGGTTCAGCGTGCGATCAATTTGGTCCCCCGGCCGTACCGCGTCGCTCAGGTAGATGAAGCTGTACCCGAGGTAAAGTCGGGCCGAGTCGCCGAGCCGAAACCCCAGCTTCACCGTCCCCTCCGGGACCACCGCGAACACCCCGCCGGCGGTGCGCCCGAAGTTGGACGGCTGAACGTAGATCCCGCTCCCACCGAACGCCCGGGTCGCTACCCCACCAAACACCGGCGTCTGGATGACGTTCATCCCTTCTGTTTTCACCACCTCGTAGTTCTGGCCGAACGCCACTTTCGCCGTCAGTTCGCAGAACACGATCCCGCTTCGCGCGTCCGCGTGCAGGCCGAGCTGCCCCCCGTGGAACCGGTTGTGTGCGTCGAACTGGTCGGCGGTGCGCCACGTGCCCGGAAGGTCCACGAACCGCAGTTGCGTCTGCTCGATGCGCAGCCCTTCGTGGAGCTGGAAGTAGCGCCACCCGGCGAGTCCGTTCAGCTTGAAGTTCTTCCCGTCCACGAGGTTCGCAACCGTGTTAACCTCCCACCCTTGCACCCGCGTCGAGGTTGAAACACTCATGGCAGAAGAACTGATGCCGGGAAGCGCGAGCGTCAGGAACTCGTTGGCACCGGTCACGCTGTTGACGTAAGGGACGCCGAACCCCCGCACGCGGCTGCCAGGGAGATCCGAGACCGTTTCACGATACGTCCGCGTACCGAGGAACATGTAGGTGACTTCGTACCCGAAGGTTTCTGCGTTGTTGAGCGACGATCCGGTCGTGAACCGTCCGCCGGCGTGCGGTTGCGAGCCGACCGAGTTCCCGCCGATCAGCAGGGACGTTGCCGGATCTCCCACCACGGGCGGGAAGCCCGATCGAGTGCCCGCCGCGAGCGCCGGCACCGGCTGGCGCATCGGCCACCAGTAAAGGAGTTCATAGACGCCCCACTGCGGCCCGAGCGGACCCCGCGCGGGTGGGGCCTCGATCGGGTTCGTTTCGAGTTTCGGCGCGGGCTCGAGTTTCGGCTCCTCAACGCGGGGCGTGAGCGTCGGTAGCTCCACGGGGACCGGCCCGACCGCAGTGAGCGGCTGTGAAACCTCTGTGCCGGGCTTCAGAAACGGCTGCTCGGCTGCAGCCGGGGGCGGTGGCGCCGGGGGCGCCGGCGGCAGTGGTGCCGGCGGCGGAGATTGCGGTGCGAGTGGCGGGGGCACGGGGGGTGCGATCGGCTGCGCGACCGCCGCAACCGGCGCGAGAGCGAAGACGATCACCGTCAGCACCGTGCGCATGCGCTGAACTCCGAAACGGGATGATCCGGTAGCTCCCTATGCCGATGCGGTAACGGTGTGTCCAGCCGAACCGGAGTGTCCGGGCGGCACTTCCCGACTCGTTCCGAACACCCATCACGACTGGATGTTCGGAACGAGTGTCCGGCGCTTCAATTCGTCGTGCCGTTCCACCTATTCACGACGGCCGTTAGCTCGGGCGGAGTCGCCTCATCGGGCAGTTCGGAGAAGTAGTGCTGCTCGATGCGCTGGATCGTCTTCTGGAGCTCGGCATTTTGCGAGGTGGTCAGCCCACCCTGTGTTGCCACGCTCCGCAAGTAACCCAGAACCGTGACCGGGGTCAGTCGGTTGGGCACCTGCGGTCCATGCCACCGTTGCGCTGGGCGCTGGCGGCGGAACAGTCGCCACGCGACCACGGTTCCGACGCACACCGCTCCGATCAGACCGGCCAGGGCCGCGTACCGGCGGTACGTTGCGGGCGCGGAACCGAAGTTGCCGATCACGATTTCTTCGCTTGCGGGAACGATGTCGGCGTCCCGATACCGCTGGAACTTCACGAGGGTGTCGGACCCGACAGCGGTCGGGAACCGGAAGTTCGGGTCTGTTCGGTCGGGCTTGGCCTTGAGGGTCAGCAGCCATGTTCGCTCCGATCGCACCGCCGGTTGCGGGGATTCGGGATCGAACTTCACCACCGACAACGCGTGCGCGTCCGTCTTCACCGTCTCGAAACCGTCCGGGATCGCGGCCAGGAGTTGGCCCAGTTCCGGCACCAGCCCCCGTGCGGCGGCCTTGATCTCGAGCTTGAGTGTCCCTTCGGAGGCGTGCCGCTCGTCCACTGTCTGGTTCACCTCGACTCCGGTCGCGGGGCGGCGGTCGCGGCGCGAGGCGTCGAGCGAGACTGCGGCTGACTCGATTCCCAGAACCACGAACCCCGCGCCGTCCATGAAGTCGAGGTCGAGCTGGAGCGGCGGCAGCCGGTCCACCTGTGACCCGCGGGCTTTCAAGAGCACATACGCGTAGGGTGTGATCCGCCAGCCCTCCTCAGAGGCCGGTCTGGACACGACCTTGTCCGACTCGAACGTGCAGGAGACCACCTCGAAGTGCTCGCCGAGGGTGGCGCTCATCGTGTTCTCGAACCGGTCACGGTAGTTCGTTGCGGGACGCCCGTAGTTGTACGCCATCGGGTTCCCGACCTGATTCTGGAGGAACCGGCCGAACCCGCCCGAGCCCTGCTCGACCTCTCGGGTGTGGCGGAGCAGTACGAACGCCCCGAACGGCTCCATCGAGCCCACGGCCGGGGCGCCGTCCAGGACGACCTCCAGCTTCACCTCTTTCGACAGGTCCTTGTAGTAATTCAGCAGCTTCTTCGCCGGGCCGAGGCGGGGGTGGTTGTCGACCACCTCGGCGCCCATCTTGAGGAACCGCGGTTTCATGGCCGGCCTGACGGTCGCAAGTTTGGGGTACAGTGCGGCGGCGAACTCGGCGACGTGCCGTTCGCCGGCTTCGCCCGGAAGGGATTGCATGGCGGCCCGGATCTTGGCCGGCTGGCGCGGGTCCGGCAGCTTGGCCTCGGTCAGCCCTTGCAGGTCACTCGCGCCGAGCGCCGCGGAGAACCACTGCTCGTACACGGTCAGGTTCGGCGAGCCGTCCCGCTCGTCCACCTGGGCCGCGTACAGCCCGGCGACCCGCGCGAACTCGGCCATGATCTCGGTTCGTCGGGTCGTAAAGTCGGGCTTCGGTTGGGTGTCGTGCTGGAAGTCCAACTCGTCGAACATCACGACCGCCCGGGTCAGGGCGAGGCGCCAGTTGGTGGACTGCCGAGCGAGCGCGTCGTCGAGCAGGGACCGCGTCATGGCGTACCCTGCGAGCACGTCGCTCTGAAGGTCTTCGGGCTTGCGGTTCGACTTCGGCTGTCCCGGTTGCCCTTGCTGCGTGAGCTGCGTGCGGAGCGTACTGACGCTCATTCGCATCTGCTCTGTCAACCGTGCGAGCGAATCGGGCTTCAGGTTCTGGGGCGGGCCGAACACGCCCTGGAGTGCATGGCGACTGTAAATCGCGTTCGCGGTGTAACAGCTCATGAAGGCCTGGATCAGCAGCGCCTCGTCCGGCTGCGCGCACGGGAGCTTCTTGATGCGGGCGACCAGTTGGGTCAGTTCGTCGAGGTTGCGTTCCTGGAGCGAGCGGGTGACCGGCACCAGCGGCTGGCCGCGCGAGATCACCTGGCCGTTGGGGCCGTAGACGATCGGCTGTTGTGCGAAAGGGGAGTTCGGGTTGGGGTTGTGGTTCTTGGCCCAGGTGCGCAGGAACTCGGCCAGAAGCTCAGAGGCGGATGCGTGCTTGGTCGCCGCCAGTAGCTCGATGTTGGCGAACGCCGCGGTCTCCTCGCCCTCGACCAAATAGGTCCGCACGAGACTGTCCAGCGTCCGTGCCCGGAACTCCCGGTCCGCGAGCGATTCAACAAAGCGTGAGCCCGGCGCGGCGTCGATCAGGTCGTAGATGGAAATCGAATGCTCTGCTCGGGACGGCAGGCGGGTGGGCTGCACCGGGCGGCCGGGCTGGAACGGGGGCGGGGGTGGGGGCACGGCCCGGCGTGCGGCCTCGGCCTCGTCCATCCACCTTGTCGCGAAACGCACCAGGAGCTTCTGCGGGGGATTGGCGGCTTTGGTCGCAAGGTACGCGTTGATGCCCGCCGACTGGAGTTTCAAGAGCTTGCCGCGCCGGTCCGGGTTGGATGCCAGCGCCGCTTCCGCCCGGGTCAGGTGTTCGCCGAGGGCCTCGACGACGGCCCAGCCGCGCCCCGGGTTGGCGGCCATCAGCGAAACGAGCCAGGGCTTAACGATGTCGATCCGGAGCCGCGGGATCAGCTCGGTCGCGAGCGTCAAGGCGTCGTGAGTGCTTCCGGCGTCGGGAGCGCTCAGCACCGCCGCAACGGGCTTCCAGGCTGCTTCCAGATGCGCGGCCTGACCGTCCTTCGCGTTCCGGGCCAGTAACTCACGGGCGGTCGCGAGCTGTTTCGTGTGGGCGTCCCCCGCCGCCCCGGGAGCAGTACCCTTGGCGCGCGGCGTCGGGGCCACCGGCAGATCCGCGCTACCCGCAACCAAATCGGGCGTTACCCATGCGGCGAGAATTGCCGCGCACAGCACACTCGTAGCTCGCAACTTCATCCGTTCTCCTCGCCGGTGTTGAACAATTTGATTCGTCGGGATGGGGCGGTCGGGTCAGTGGCCACCGGTGTCGGGTGGCGGGCCAGCGCTCGCACCCCGCGCATCCGTTGCGAGCTTCTTTCCCTCACCTTCAGCTTCACCCTCGCCCTCACCTTTGCCCTTGGACTTGCCCTTACCTTTGCCCTTGCCTTCGCCTTTACCCTTGCCTTCACCCTCGCCGGAGCCGCTCCCCTGAAGCTCATCCGGAAGGTTGAGGGCTTGCAGATCGTTGAGGTCCATCCGTGCAAGGCGGACCGTCGCTTCGAGATCCTCGCGGAGGCGCTGCGCGGTGGCTGCATCCCCCCGAACCACCGCTTGCGCTGCGGTGACGCGGAACCACTGCCGCGCTTCTTCCACCTCCGGCTCCCATTCCGTGGCCGGGCGGCCTTCGAGCCGCATCAGCCAAGCGCTGTGGTACCGGCCGTAGGCGAGTGCGGCTTGCGCGGCCGACAGGGCCTCCGGGTCCCGCCCCGGTTCGCGCTCCAGTTCCGTTACGAGTTCGGCCAGTTCTTCTCGCCCGCGGGCGAGCGTTTGCCCCCGGAGCTTGGCCGCCGCCCGCGCCACTCGCACCCGGCGGATGTCGTCCACACGGTCTTCCGGCAGTTGCGCAATTGCCGCGTCGTATGCCGCGATGGCCGTTTCCCAGTCGCCTGCCGTCGCGGCACGCCGGGCGGTCCGGAGTTCGGACGCGGCGTCATCGGCCCGCAGCCACTTTTGTCCCGGTCCGAGGTGCCAGGTGACAATCGCCGCAAGCACCAAGAACCAGGCACCAATCAACCACTTGCGCATGAACCTCTCCCACGGTTCGAGTTGCCAACGGGCGGTCAGCGGGTGGCCGGCGCCCGGATCGGTCGGGCGCCGGCCGGCTGCTGGGGCAACCGCGTACCGGGCCGCCAGGAGGTGCCGGCGGTGTGTAGCAGGACGGGCAGCAGCGCGAGCACCAACGCTCCGGTCGCGACCGCAGCGAGTGCGGCCTCACGCCGGGTCGGGCCGTCCGTTTCCGACCGCCCCTTGTCGTCGGACCGCATCGACTGCTGCAAGAGATCCGTCGAAACGTGCTGGACGTTCCCGTCGTGGTACTCGCCGCCGAGCCGGGTCGCGAGTTGTCGCAGCGACGACACGTCCTGGCGCGAGTTGTGCCCGTCGATGAACTTCCCGTTCGCCGTGTCGCCGACCCCGATCACGAGTACCCGTGAAACCGCCGGCGGGAGCGGCGGCATCCCGGTCGCGGCAATGGTGTCGCCGTCACTCACGACCACGAGGGTGGCAGTCCCGGCGCGCCACGGCGTGGCCATCCGGGCGGCTTCCTCAATGCCGGAGAGCAGGTCCGTTGGCCCGGCCCGGAACGCGAAGTGCATCGGCAGGTCCGTCAAAATGTTCCGCACCACTTCCGGGTCGGTCGTGCGCTCGACGACCGGTCGCGCGCCGGTGTAGCAGGCGACGACGCTGGTCCGGAACTGGGACGACTGGATGCGGGAATAGAACGACTTCATCAGCTCCGCAGAGCGCGCGCTGCGACTGACGGAACCGCCCGGCCCGGCGTCCTGGAGCCGCATGCTCGGGGACACGTCGAGCACCAGAATGATGTCGCGGGCCTCGGTCTTGGGAGACTGCTCGGTCCGGTCGTGGACCTTCGGCGGAAGCAACAACAGCGTCGTCAGCCCCCACACGAACGCGCCCGCACTCGCTGCCCGGATCACGGGTGTGATCCGGGTCCACGGTGCCGGCCGACCGGCCGGGCCGAAGGCGAGGACGGCCGCCCGACGTACCCGCCGGGCGTGGATCAGTTCCGCGATCAGCGCCAGCGCGAGCAGCGCACCGGCTGCGACTTCCGCTACCACGGCGTGTACCTCAGTCCGAAGGACGCGAAACCGGCCAATCCGGCCAGGACGAGGCCGGCGATGCAGAACGGGCGGAAGTCGTCGAGCGTGTTGGCGATCTGCTTGTCCGTTTCGGCCCGGCGCATCTCGTCGATCCGCTTGAAGACGGTGCCCAGCGCGTTCGGGTCCCCGGCGGAGAAGGATTGGCCCCCGGTCCGGTCGGTGATCAGGTCTACTGACCCGGTTCGAGCGTTCGGCTGCATGAACCGCAGGTCGTCGCCGATCACGACCGCGAACACGGTGATCCCTTCGGCCTTCAGCTCTTCGGCGATTTCGGCGTCGGCCCCGTTGCCCAGGTCGCTGCTCAGCCCGTCGGTGATCAGGACGATCATCCGGTCGCCTTCCGGCCGGTTGACGAGTACCGACTTGCACGCCCGCAGGGCTTTGCCGATGGCGGTGCCGCCGAACCACGGCGGGAGCTGGCCGGGGCGCATGAACGGGGTTGCGCAGTTGATCGCGGACACGTCCGTGGTGAGCGGGCACCAGTGAAGCACCTCGTTCCCGAAGAACGTCAGTCCGAACGCGTCGCCGTGCCGGTAGTTGGTGAACGCGGTTACGGCTTCCATCGCGCCGTCGTACCGGGTGGCCCCGCCGAACGGGGCGTTCATACTACTGGACACATCGACACAGATCTCGATGTTGGTCAGCTTCCGCTTGTCGATCGGCTCGCCGAGCCGCCGGGGGCCGGCACACAGGAGTACGGCCACGGCCACGGCCAGCGGGAGTACGGATTCCGCACACGACACCGCCACCCACCAACCGGTCCCGCGGCCGGGCGGGCCGTGGTCAACCGGCAGTACGACGCGGCGGCCTTCGCGCACCCAGACCCACACGAGCAGCAGTACGGGGACCGCCAACAGAAATAAGGCGTAGGGGTACTCAAACGTCACAACTGGCCCTCCTGCTCGGGGGCACTCAACAGCGGCCGGAACACAGTCAGCAGCTCCGAAACGTTGACGGGTGCGTCGGACGGAGGGGCGTGGAGCCACGCTTCCAGTCGGGTGACCATCGGCCCGGCCTCGGGGTGATCGCGGAGGGTGGCGTAAAGCACTGCCGGGTCTTGCTTGCGGAGGCTCAGACGCCGGACCCAGTAGACGAGTACAGCCCGTTCGAGTTCGGCGTGTTCGGCCGGGGTTGCGCTCCCCTTTGCAGCAGAGGTCAGAAGCGTGCGGAGCCGGTCGTCGAGGGTGGCCGCTGTGTTCGGGGCCGGTTTCGCGAGTGCCCGCGGCCCGCGCCGCCGGACGGTCACGAGTCCGATCAACCCCACCAGCCACAGCGCTCCTACGGTCCCAAGCGCGAGTCGGTAGCCGCCGAGGCGCGGCTCCGGGCTGTCACCAACACCGTTCAGCCGGATCTCGCCCAGCGGGCGCAGGCCGCGGATCTCGACCGGTATCGGCGGGACGGCTTGCGGCAGGGGGGAGCCGTCCGCCCGCCGGAGCGCGGTCCGGAGGTCGAACCGCCCGGGCTCGTAGCCGGTGTAGACGAGCGCGTAGCGGAACCCCTCGCGCTCGGGAGTTGTGCGGTCGATCCGGACGATCACCGGCGTTCGGCGGTCGTCCACCTTGGCGGCGAACAGCTCCGCCCCTGGGAGCCACACGTCGAGCGCTTGCGGCAGCCCCACCGTGGGTGCATCGGAGGCGTGGGCTGTACCAGTTGCGAGCCAGCAGAGTGCCAGTGCCACGGTTGCAGTAGCGGTGTGTCGTGTGGTCATCGTGCCCCCCGCCCGAGCCGGCCGCGGGTGGCAAAGAACTGCCGAACTTCGGCCACAAACGGTTGATCCGTCGGCACCGACAAGTGGTCAACGCCGGCGCGACGCAACTCCGTCGCGACAGAAGCCGGGTCGGACCAGACCCGCCGGCCGTGGCTCACCAGTCGGCGACCCGTTTCCGCCTCGCGCGCCCGAACCAGCCCGGTCCCCCGTAAGCCGACTTCGGCCGGGTCCGTCAGGTGCAGCGCCACGCACTCGTGCCGTTGCCCGAGCAGGCGCAGCGCCGGGACCGCTTCCGGGTCGTGAAAGTCGCTCAGTACGACCAAAAGTGCGCGCTCGTTCAGCCGCGGTGCCAACTCGCGGAGCCGGCGTCCGACGGCTGTCGGCTCGTCGTACCGCACCTTGCGCAACTGATGCAGCCACACCCACACCTTATCTGGCGCAAGGCTCGGTGCGATCTGGAGGTCGCGCCCCCCGCCCCCGACCAGTCCGACCGGCGAGGCCCGGTCCAGGGACGCAAGTGCGAGCCCGCCGGCGAGGTGGACCGCGACCTCGTACTTGCTGCGCCGGATCGAGGACACCGCCATTGAGGCCGACGTGTCCACCACCAAGTAGCACGGCATCCGCTTCGGGGTTTCGTACTCCTTGACGAACGCCCGGCCGGTGCGGGCGGTGATGCGCCAGTCGATGGACCGCACGGGGTCGCCCGGCTGGTACAGGCGCGACTGCACGTATTCGGTTCCCGACCCCAGGTACGGGGACCGGTCGGTCCCGTAGCCGAGGCTGTCCGCCAGTTTCCGAACCGCGATCTGAAACTGGCGCGCGTCGAGCGTGGCGGGTTCAAGCGTTCCCGTCATCGGTGGCTCCTGTCGTGCTCAGAGGAAGGTGCTCACGCCGCGGCGGCCGGTGCGCCGAGGTCGGTGAGGATCTCGTTGAGCACGCCGGCGGCGGTTCGGCCGTCGGCCAGCGCCTCGTAGCTGAGGCGGATGCGGTGCAGGAGAACGTCTTGGGCCAGGGCGAACAGGTCTTCAGGCACCACGTACCCGCGCCCGCGGACCACCGCCCGCGCGCGGGACGACTTGACCAGCGCGATGCCGGCCCGCGGGCTGGCGCCGAGCTCGATGGCGGGGTGCCGCCGGGTCAGGTTCACGACCTCCACCACGTGCCGCAGGACTGCCTCGCTGGTGTGGACGGTCGAAACCGCCTCCATGCACCGCACGAGGTCCTCGACCGTGCCGACCGCGCCGCCCCCGATGGCATCGAACTCGGTGCGGGCGGTGGCGCCGCGGTCCTCGCGCTGGACGCCGAGCGCGAGGTTGCGGCGTAGCACCTCGAACTCTTGATCCGGGGTCGGGTACTCGAGCCGGTGGCACAGCATGAACCGATCGAGTTGCGCCTCGGGCAGCTCGAACGTGCCCGCCTGCTCGACGGGGTTCTGGGTCGCGATCACCAGGAACGGCGTGGGCAGCCGGTGCGTTTCCTTGCCGATGGTCACTTTGCGCTCTTGCATCGCCTCGAGCAGCGCCGACTGGACCTTCGGGGCGGCGCGGTTGATCTCGTCCGCGAGCAGCAGGTTGGTGAAGATCGGTCCTTTAACCGTGCGGAACTGGCCGGCGCGGGCGTCCAGGATTTCCGAGCCGAGGATGTCGGACGGGAGCAAGTCGATGGTGAACTGCACGCGGGCGAAGTCCAGCGCGATCGCGCGAGACAGCGCGGAAACGAGTAGAGTTTTCGCCAGACCGGGTACGCCCTGCAAGAGCAGGTGGCCGCCCGTGAACAGCGCGATCAGCATCCGCTCCACCACGACATCCTGTCCGACGACGACGTGGGCGATGCGCTCGCGCACCTTCTGTACGAACTGTGCCGAGTCCTGGAACGCGGACGATTGCGGCTTCTGACTGTCAGTCACGTCAAGCACCTGGCGTAATGGGGAGCCTCTAACGAATCACACGGGTCGGGTTCGGGTGGTCGCTCCGTGCGCAATCGAGGACACAATTTAGCCACTTGTCGATCGTAAACTCTGTGCTGTGAACAATCTGCGACGATCACCTGCATACGGGACGAGCCAAACGGGAATCACTAACAGATGGCACCGCCCTTTGATGCTCTGGTTCCGCTTGGGATGCGGGCCTTGCTGATCGGCTGGATGGTGCCGGTTTCGGAGACCCGGATGGCGGGTTCTGAAGCGGCTGCTTTTCTTCAGGAGATTCCACGCGGCAGTTGCGACGGACAACGTCACGCCAAATTTGCGGACACGTGATCGGTCTTTTGTTCGAGGTGTGGCTCGTTGTCATTGATCGATTCGGGTACAAGTGGTATCTCCGCAAGCTGTTGTGTCACGTTACCGGTCAACTACCGTCGGCGCTGTCTCTTGTCGGAACGCCGTTTTCGTGGGCCGTGGATCGGGATTCGTGGGTAGCGATGGACCAGCGAATGACCCGCTCGGCGGCAGCGAATGTCCAGTCGCCGGCCAGTCCGATGCTACTTCGAGCCGCGTTCATCGCAACCCGTGACTGCTCCGCGCAGCCGAGAAACTCCTGCTGGGCGGCACTGACGCGGTGGTTCCGGGCCGCGCTGGCGCTCCAGCGCCGTGCAACCAAAACAGCGCGCCCGATGTCGGTGCGGTGCGCATCAGCGCACGCCCTACAGAACTGATGTCAGCGCGCGACAAGGGCGGTGTCGGTTGATGGGAGGTGAGCGGCGGGTCAGAGACCGCGGTCGGAAGGCGTGCGGCGATGAAGGGGAAGTCCACGAACGTATCGTGGACTTCATTGATGAGGGTTGGTCCGAAGTGAAGGGTGCTATCGCGCCACGAAGAATCCGGCGCCGAACGCGAGTGCCATCAGCACGACTGCGGCGCAGGTCAGCAGGGTCGCTTGCTGCGGACTCAGCACGATCATCCGCGGGCCGGTTCTGTGGCTTGTGGCGGCTCGGTCCGAAACCGCGGGTAAGCTCTCGTCATCTTCGCGTGATGCCGAACTGTTCCCGAACAGTTGCTCAAAATCGTTCTCAAACAGCGGCTGCTCGGCCGCAGGCGCGGCAGGCGCGACGGGTGCAGGTTTCGCCGCCCGGGGCACGGCAGGGGCCGCACGCGGCGGTTCGACGCGCGGCGGTTCCAGCACCTGAACCTGCGCGGCCGGCTCAGTTAGCCGCTCCGTCACGTTTCCGAGCAACTGGTCAACATCGTCGAGGTCGAGTCGCTCGGTTTTCCCGCCGCGCTGGATCGGTTCGGGAACCATGACGACGGCGCTACAGTGCGGGCACGTCGTTTCGGTTCCGGCTTTGCGGGTTGCGATGCCGAGGAGGCGGTTACAGTAGCCACAGCGGAACCGAATAGGCATTCGTGCGTCTCCGACCAACGGCGGCGGGGTGGGTGAGTTGAAACACAGTATACCCGGAGGCTCGAACCGCCGCTCCTGACTTCCGTCGTCCCGTTACAGGCGGAAACTTGATCGGCGGCCCGTCACCGGCGACAATGAAACACCCGCCCCACGCCCCCTGTTGGGTGAATTTAATGATTGCACGCACCATGCGCTTCGTTCTTTCGGCGGTCCTGCTTGTGGGGGCCTGTGGGCTCGGGTCCGCAGCAGACGTTGTCATCCTCAAAGACGGGTTCATCATCCAGGGCACCGTCCGGAAGGAGTCCGAGCCCGTTTTCGATAAAGCTTCCGGCACGACCGTTCGCATCGTCAAGGCGAACGGCCTCGACATGATCGACGAGGGGCCGAAGGTCACCATCTTCAGCACGCACGCCAAACAGCTCGGCGAGATCAGCCCGGACATCAAGATCCGGCCGGATTACAAGGCGTACACCACCCAGTTCCCGGGACGTAAGTCCGACCAGCCGATCAGCAGCATCGCCGCGATCGTCAAGACCGGCGAGTTCAACGCGAAGTGGGTCCGCACGATCAACGTGAAGGAGACGACGGGAGGGGCCAACGTGGTGGACCACCAGATCACGTACATGGACCCCTATTACATCTACATCGTGTCGGCCACGCACAGGTGGCGCGGCACGTATCGGACTACCGAATGGGATCCGAAGACCGTTCGCAAGCTGCTCTCAACGCACCCCGAACTCGCCGAACCGGACGGTAAGTGCGACCCGCTCAAGCGCGTCGCGATCGGGAAATTCATGCTCGACGCGGGGTGGCTCCAGTCCGCCAAGGACGAGATGGATCGGCTGCGGAAGGACTTCACCGGCGAGATGAACAAGGAGGCGAAGGCCGCGCACGAGAAGCTGCTCAAGGAGATCGATCAGGCGGTCGCCGAACTGGTGGTGCGCGAGGCGGAACTCGCACTGGCGGCGGGGCGTTATAAGTACACGGCCGAGGTTCTCGCGGTTTTCCCCGAGAAGAACGCCGAACCGAAGCAGGTGGCGCGGGCGGCCAAGGTGGGGGCGGATCTCAAGACCGGCCAGGAGCGGTACACCGCCGCCCGCCGGCTGCTCGGAGCGCTGATCGAGACCGTTTCCGGCGCCCGCGGCGCGGTGCCCTTCGTTGCCGCGGGGGGCGGCGGGGCGATGGCGGCGTGGGCGCCTCCAAAGGAGGTGTCGGCGGAGTCGCTCGCGCTGGTGGACGCTGCCCGGTACGTGTTCGCGGAACTGCACCCCGATTCGGCCCTTCGGATCGAGACGTTTGTGACCCTTGCCGCTCAGGCCGAGCGCGAGCGGGCCGCGAACAAGGAGCCGACGAAGACGCCGAACGAACTGCTCGCGACCGCCATCAGCGGGTGGGTCACCGGGCGCAACGGCGCCAACCCCAACACCGAAATCGCTCTGAAAATCTGGGCGGCGCGCGACCTGATCCTCGCGCACCAGCGCGGCGACACCGTCGCCGGCCGGAACGAGCTGTTGAAGCAGTTCAAGAAGAACATGGTTCTGGAGCCGCAACAGCTCGCGCAGATCATTTCGCTGTTCCCCCCGGTCGATCCCGAGGATCTGGCGAACCGGTCCGGTAAGGCGGTCGAACTCGGGAAGGGCGGGCCGACCGGCGTGTACCGCCGCAAGTCGGCCCCGGTGAGCGGGTACCCCACCGGGATCGATTACCTCGTCAAGTTGCCGCCCGAGTACCACCACGGCCGCGCGTACCCGATCATCATCGCGCTGACGGCGCCGGGCATCGACGCGGAGCAGGTGCTCGCGCCGCTCATGACTGAGGCCGACAAAAACGGGTACATCGTGATCGCCCCGGAGTGGGTGAGCCACTTTGAGAAGACCGGCTGGCAGTGGCGTGGCGAGGACCACGTCCTGGTGACCGCGACCCTGCGCGACGCGGTCCGTCACTTCACCGTTGATAACGACCGGGTGTTCATGCTGGGGGTCGGGGACGGGGGGAACATGGCGATGGATATTGGCACGTCCCACCCGGACCTCTTCGCCGGTGTGATCCCGATCGCGCCGATCCCGAAGTGGCAGGGGCAGTTCATCGAGTCGTGGCGCAACGCCCAGAAGCTGCCGTTCTACGTGGTCACCGGCGAGATGGCGGGGCAGTCCGTCACCGCCATGCGGAACATCTTCGAGCCCTGGACGCGCCACGGGTTCCCGGCGGTGATGAGCGTGTACAAGGGGCGGGCGGTGGAGTGGTACTCGGCCGAAGCGCCGGTCATGTTCGACTGGATGAGCCGCAAGAAGCGGATCAACGGGGCGGCCACCCTCGCCCTCGGCACCTATCGACAGCCGTGGGTGATGCTCCGCGAGAGTGACAGCCGCTTCTACTGGCTCCAGGCGGACAAGGCGAACCCGGGGCAGTCCGGCGGCGCGGTCGTGGCGGCAACGATTCAGGGGGACATCCGCGGCAACAACCTGCTCGATCTCAAGACGTTCCGGGTGCAGCGCCTGTCGGTCTGGCTCGGCGCGGACATGATCGACTGGGCGAAGCCGGTGCGGGTGCAGCTCAACGGGCGGACCCCGGAGGGCTGGAACAAGCCGAAGGCGATCGAGCCGGACGTGGAGGTGCTGCTCGAAGACTACTTCCAGCGCGGGGACCGGCGGATGCTGTTCCTCAACAAGATCGAACTGACCGGCACCCCGTAACGTTATCCGTACCTGTCTCCGTCTCGGTGTTCTATAGCCGTCCTCTGTGAGGCCGGTGCGACACCACCTGTATCGCACCGGCCTCACAGAGGACGGCTACAGAAGAAGCTTACTCTTCAACCGAATTCGGTGCCGATCGCACGAGCCGGCACGAGCTAGCCGGCTTCCTTCTCGTTCTCCGTGTCGCCGAACGCGGCCTTAAACGCCTTTAAGTGTTGCTTCAGGAGCGGTTTGAGCTTTGCGGGAGCGAACTGGTTCGCGGTAGCGAACCACACCTTCAGCACCTCGCTCCCGTCGGCGCGATCGCCCTCGACCAGGGCTTCGCGGCCCACCCCATCGAATTGCGCCGGCTTCGCCACACCACGGCGGCCGGTGAACCACACCTCGAGGGCGTCGGTTTCCTTCGTTTTGAGCCGCGCCCAGAACCGTGACGCCCCGGCGGGCCGCACCGTCACGGCGTCGCGGGTGTCCCATTTGAACTCCAGGGCCGGGTCGAGTTCCCGGAGCAGGTCCAGGAGTTTCGGTAGCACTGCTCGGTCCCACTTGGCGCCCCGGCCGGGCGGGAACCCCTTGTCGCCGAGGTGCCACTTCTCCCCGTCCTTCTTCCAGGGCATGTTGGCTTCGATGCCACCGGCTCCCGACTCGTTCAAGCCCTGAACGAGTTCCACGGCCTTCTTGAGGAACTCGCGGAACGCGGGCGTATCGATCTCCGCCTTCTTGTGAACGGTGATCGTGACCGTCTGCCAGCCGGTCGTGTTCTGCACCTCGACGCGGTTGGCGTCGCGGGAGTACCCTTCGAGCCCCGGCGTGTCAGACAGGGGCGGGATCGCGAGTTTCGCCGCGAGCTGGTCCTGTTTGAACGGGCGCCCCGGGAGCGGGAACACGAGTTTCATGTACGCCTCGTGCCCGGTCATCGCGTGGAGGAACCAGCCGTCGGCTTTCCGCGGCGCGGGGATCTCCACGACGCTGCGGTGGTTCCACTTCGTTTCGGGGAACGTGCCGGACTCGTGGATCAGGTCGATGACCCAAGAGAGCGCGGCGCCCTCCCACTTGACGGGCTTACCGGTGGTGGTGACGCGGTCGCGGGTATGCCACCCCGGGCCGTCGGCCTCCCAGGGGAGCTTCTGCTCTTTGCCCACGTCCGCGATGTCGAGATCGCCGGCACGCTCCGCGAGTGCCGCGCGGGGATCGAACTTCGGGCGCGCCGCGAACGGCCCCGCGGCGATCACGTCCTTGAGGATGCGCCCGGTGTGCGTCGGTGCGCCGGCGGCGAACTGGGCCACCACCTCTTCCGGGGTGCCCGCGGCGACGACGCGCCCACCGCCGCCGCCCGCCTCCGGACCCATGTCGATGACCCAGTCCGCGGACTTGATGACATCGACGTTGTGCTCGACCGTGATGACGGTGTTCCCCAGATCGACCAGGCGCTGAAGCACTTCGAGCAGCTTCCGCACGTCGTCGAAGTGCAGCCCGGTGGTGGGCTCGTCGAGCAGGTAGAGCGTCTTGCCGGTGCTGGGGCGGGCCAGCTCCGCGGCGAGCTTCACGCGCTGCGCTTCGCCCCCGGACATGGTCGGCGCCGACTGGCCGAGTGACATGTACCCGAGGCCGACGTCTTCGAGCGTTTGCAGCACGACGCGGATCTTCGGGATGTTGTGGAACAGGGCGAGCGCCTCGCTGACGCGCATGGCGAGCACGTCGGCGATGCTCTTGCCGTGGTACCGCACCGCGAGCGTTTCCGGGTTGTAGCGGGTGCCGTTACAGGTGTCGCACTCCACCCACACGTCGGGGAGGAAGTGCATCTCGATCACCTTCTGCCCCATCCCTTCGCACGCCTCGCACCGGCCGCCCTTCTGGTTGAAGGAGAACCGCCGCGGGTGGTACCCGCGGACCTTCGACTCGGGGAGCCGGGCGAACAGCTCGCGGATCAGGTCGAACACGCCGGTATAGGTCGCCGGGTTGCTCGACGGCGAGTTCCCGATGGGGTCCTGGTCGACGTTGATGATCTTGTCGATGTGTTCGAGGCCGACGATGTCGTCGTGCGCCGCCCCGGCGGTGCGAGCGCGGTGCAGCTTGCGCGCGAGGGTGTTGTAGAGCACCTCGTTCACCAGCGACGACTTCCCGGACCCGCTCACGCCGGTCACCGCCACCAGCGCCCCGAGCGGGATGTGAACGTCTACGTTCTGGAGGTTGTGCTGGCGGGCGCCGAGGATGCTGAGGGTGACCCCGTGCGGCGACCGCGCGGCGACGGTCTCCGACCCACCCCCAACCCCTCCCTGAAGGGAGGGGAGTAGATCCACAACCGCACCCAGCGCGCCGGATTCGCGACTCGATTCCGACGTGCCTTTGCTCCCCCTCCTTGCAGGGAGGGGGCTGGGGGGTGGGTTGCCTTCCCCCGCCGTGCGCCGGTTCGTCGGAACCGGTATGGCGAGCTTTCCGCTCAGGTACTTCCCCGTGAGCGATTCTGCGGCCTTTGCAACCTGCTTCGGTGCGCCACTGGCGGTGATCTCGCCGCCGTGGTCACCAGCCCCCGGGCCGAAATCGAGCAGGTGATCGGCCGCCGCGATCACCTCGCGGTCGTGTTCGACCACGACCAGCGTGTTGCCAAGGTCGCGCAGCCGGTGCAGTGCCTGAAGGAGCTGCTCGTTGTCGCGCGGGTGCAGCCCAATGGTCGGCTCGTCGAGGACGTACAGAACGCCCGTCAGCCCGCTGCCGATCTGCGACGCCAGCCGGATGCGCTGGGCCTCGCCGCCGGAGAGGGTCGGCCCCTGCCGGCCGAGCGTAAGGTAGTCCAGGCCCACGTCCACCATGAACTTGAGGCGCGAGCTGACCTCGCGGAGCACCTCGCCCGCGACCTTGCGGTCGGTCTTCGAGAGCGTGAGCGAGTCGAACAGCGCGAGCGTGTCGCCGAGCGGCTTCGCGCACATCTCGCCGATGGTGAGGTTCGCGAACCGGGTCGCCGCGGCGTCGGCCCGGATGCGTGCGCCGCGACAGGCGGAGCAGGGCACCTCATCCACCAAGTGGTCGAGGCGCTGCCGGTACACCCAGGACACCCGCGACGCCTCGTCCACCGCCGGGAACAGGCCCTTGTACTGAAACTTGGCGAGCGGGGGGGCTTCCGAGTGTTTCGCGCGGGACGCGGCCTTGGCCTTCGTCGCCTCAGGGGGCTTACGCCCCCCGCTCGCCTCGAACGCGATCCAGTCGTCGCCAGTGCCGTGCAGCACAGCGCGCTGGTGCGCGGGGTCGAGTTTCGCGAACGGGGTGTCGAGCGAAAACCCGACGTGCTTCGCCAGCGCCTCCGCGAACGGCAGCCACGGGGAGCCCGTTCCGAGGTCCGGCCAAGCGGTGACCGCCCCCCCGCGGAGCGAGAGGCGCGTGTCGCCGAGGAGCAGGTTGGCGTTGGCGCCGCGCTGGAACCCGAGCCCCTCGCACGTCGGGCACCAGCCGAGCGGGCTGTTGAACGAGTAGTTGTGCGGGTTCAGGTGCTCGAAGCTCAGGTTGCAGTGCTCGCACGCGAGGTGCTGCGAGTACTTCTCCACCCGCCACTTCGTTTCGTCGGTGTCGGCCTCGACGTAGGCGATGTGCATCACCCCGCGGCCCAGGTCGAGCGACTGCTCCACGGCCTCCGCGATGCGGGTGCGGGTGCCGGGCTTCACGACGTTCCGGTCCACGACCACTTCGACGTTGTGCTTGCGGCGGTGGTCGATCTGCGGTGGCTCGTCGATCGTGTAGCTCTTCCCGTTCACGCGCATCCGCGTGAAGCCGGCCCGGCGGATCTCCTCGAACAGGCCGTCGTACTTCTCCTGCCCCTTGCGCTCGAGCGGCGCCATGATGTAGAGCTTGGTCCCCTCGGGCAGCGACAGCACCTTGTCAACGATCTCGTCGGCGGTCTGGGTGCCGACCGGCCGCGCGCAACTCGGGCAGTGCCGCTGGCCCAGGCGCGCGTACAGGATGCGGAGGTAGTCGTAGATCTCGGTGACCGTGCCGACGGTGCTGCGCGGGCTCTTGCTCGTGGTCTTCTGTTCGATGCTGATGGCCGGTGAGAGCCCCGTCACCTGTTCCACGCGGGGCTTCTGCACCTGCCCGAGGAACTGCCGGGCGTAGCTGGAGAGCGATTCGACGTAGCGACGCTGGCCTTCAGCGTAGATCGTGTCCAGCGCGAGCGACGACTTCCCGGACCCGCTCGGCCCGCAGAACACCGACATCTTCTCGCGCGGCAGCTTGGCCGACACGTTTTTCAGGTTGTGCTGGCAAGCCCCTTCGACGCAGAGGTGCGTGATGAACTGTGCGGGTTCCGGTTGTTCCGCCTTTGCCTTCTTCAGTTGCCCACGTGCCGCGGAGCGGGCGGTCGCGGTGCGGCGTGCGTTGGGGGTGAGGATCGGCGCGAGCGCCTGGCCGGTGAACGAGCCCTTGTGTTTGGCGACCTGCTCGGGCGTGCCCGCGACGACCACCCGGCCGCCGCCGCTGCCGCCCTCCGGCCCCATGTCGATGACCCAGTCGGCGGTCTTCACCACGTCGAGGTCGTGTTCGATCACGAGCACCGTGTTGCCCTGGTCCGCGAACCCGTGGAGCACCTCCAGCAATTTGCGCACGTCCTCGAAGTGCAGCCCCGTCGTCGGTTCGTCGAGGATGTAGAGCGTCTTCCCCGTGCTGCGCCGGACGAGTTCTTTCGCCAGCTTGATCCGCTGCGCCTCGCCGCCGGAGAGAGTCGGGGAGGGCTGGCCGAGTTTGATGTAGTCGAGCCCCACGTCGTGGAGCGTTTTTACCATCTGGTGGACCTTCGGCACGTGCTCGAAGTGCGCGAGCGCCTCGGCCACCTCCATTTCGAGTACGTCCTGAATCGTCTTCCCGCGGTACTTCACCTGGAGCGTTTCGCGGTTGAACCGGCGGCCCTCGCAGACGGGGCACTGCACCCACACGTCCGCGAGGAAGTCCATCTCGAGCTTGTTGGCGCCGTTCCCCTCGCACGCCTCGCACCGCCCGCCGGGGCGGTTGAAGCTGAACCGCGACGGCGTGTAGCCGCGCACCTTGGCGTCGGACATCTCGGCGTAAAGCGCGCGGATCTCGTCCCAGAGCTTGATGTACGTCGCGGGGTTCGAGCGCGGGGTGCGGCCGATCGGCGTCTGGTCGATGTCGATCACCTTATCGAGCTGCTCGGCGCCCTCGATCCGGCCCCGCGCCGCGCGCTCGACCACCTCGCCCGCTTCTTCTTCGGTCTCTTCCTCGGCGTCGCCGCTTCCGGTCAGGGCGCTCGACAGCCCGGTGCGCAGAACGTCGTTGATGAGCGACGACTTCCCGGACCCGCTCACACCGGTGATGCACACGAACAGCCCGAGCGGCACCTCCGCCGTCACGTCCTTGAGGTTGTTGTGGGTCGCGCCGACGATGCGCAGCACCTTCCCGCTCGGCTCCCGGCGCTTCTCCGGGATGGCGATTTGTTTCTTGCCCGTAAGGTATTGCGCCGTGAGGCTGCGCGGCTCGGCGAACACCTCCGCGGGAGTGCCGGCGGCGACCACTTCGCCCCCGCGGACGCCGGGACCGGGGCCGAAGTCCACGAGGTAATCGGCGGCCCGCATCGTGTCCTCGTCGTGTTCGACGACGAGCACGGTGTTGCCCATGTCGCGGAGCCGCTCGATGCTCGCGAGCAGCCGGGCGTTGTCGCGCGGGTGCAGCCCGATGCTCGGTTCGTCGAGCACGTACAGCACCCCGACCAGCCCGCTACCGATCTGCGACGCCAGCCGGATGCGCTGGGCCTCGCCGCCGGAGAGCGTGGGGGCGGAACGGTCGAGGGTGAGGTAGTGCAGCCCGACGTTGAGGAGGAAGCCGAGCCGGGCGCGGATCTCCTTGAGTAACTCTCCCGCGACCACTTTCGAGACCGGCGGGATGTTCTTTTCGTACTCGTTGAACCACGGCACGAGGTCGCCGATGGGTGTGCGCCCCACTTCGACTAGTGTCTTGCCGCCGACGCGCACCGCGCGGGCTTGTGGGTTCAGGCGCTGACCGTCGCACGCGGGGCAGTGGACCCGGCTCATGTACTTTTCGAGCTGCGCGCGCCGCGGCCCGGCGGCCGTCTTCTTGAACTGCGCCACGAGCTGCGGGACGATCCCCTCCCACTTCCCGCCGTGCTTCCACACCTTCCCGCCGCGCTGCTTCCACTCCCACACGATGTGCGCGTCGCCGCTGCCGTTGAGCAGCTGGTCCTGGTGTTCGGCGCTCAGCTTGTTCCACGGGGTCTTCAGGTCAACCCCGAGTGACTTCGCGACGCCGTCGTAGATGTGCTTGCGCCAGCGCCCCATTCCCTTGAGCGCGCCGACGAGAGGGATCGCTCCCTGGTACAGGCTAAGGGACGGGTCCGGAACGAGGAGTTCGGGAGCGAAGGTGTACTGCGTCCCGAGCCCGTCGCACGCGGGGCACATCCCGTGCGGGTTGTTGAAGCTGAAGAGCTGTGGCGTCGGCGGCTCGTAGCTGATGTTGCAGTGCGTGCAGGCGTAATGCGCCGAAAGCAGGATGTCCGCGCCCCGTGCGTGCGGCACGTCCCCCGCTGCCTCTTCTGCGTCTTCTTCCTCGCGCGGCGCCGCCTCGGGCTCGACGGCGATAATCAGGTTCCCTTCGGCGAGCCCGAGCGCCTGCTCGACCGCCTCCGCGACGCGGACGCGGTTCCGGGCGTCCGCCTTGAGGCGGTCCACCACGATCTCGATGGTGTGCTTGATGCGCTTGTCGAGTTTGAGGTCGTCGGTCAGTTTTACGACCTGGCCGTCCACGCGGGCGCGAACGTACCCGCGCTTCACCATGTCGGCGAAGAAGTCCTTGAACTCGCCCTTTTGCCCTCGCACCACCGGCGCGAGCAACTGGAACCGCGTGCCTTCCGGCAGTGCGAGGATGCGGCCGATGATCTGCTCGCGGGTCTGCGCGGTGATGGGGCGCTGGCACTTCGGGCAGTGCCCTTGCCCCAGCCGGGCGTACAACACCCGGAGGAAGTCGCTGACCTCGGTGATTGTGCCGACGGTGCTGCGCGGGTTCCGCCCCGCGGTTTTTTGCTGGATGCTGACTGACGGCGACAGCCCGCCGATGTAGTCCACGTCCGGCTTGGGGAGCTGCCCCAAGAACTGGCGGGCGTAACTGGAGAGCGACTCGACGTAGCGGCGCTGCCCCTCGGCGTAGATCGTGTCGAACGCAAGCGACGACTTTCCCGACCCGCTGACGCCGGTGAAAACGATCAGCTTGTTCCGTGGCAGCTCGAGGTCCACGCCGCGGAGGTTGTGCTCCCGAGCGCCGCGCACGACAATGCTCTTGCTGTCCTGCATGAGTCGAGGCTCCTCCGTGAGGGAGTGTGTAACCGTTTGACGACCGCGGCCGGCGTGGAAGGGTACAGATGGTTAGTATACGCGCGGCAACTGGGCGAGAATAGGCAGACCCGGTTGGGATCCGTCCGCTTGCGGCGGCTCGTCCGGCGGAATCCGCAGGTTTCATTCCGACGCGCTATAACCGTCAGCGTGATATAGTTTTTCACACCGGCTCGCGACCCGTTTTCGGCTGTTCCGGGAACTTCGGCTCGGGCTACAACGTCGAAGGAATAGAAGTGAGGCCGTGAGCGACGACGATCGCAGGCTCATTGCGGAGTGTCTGGGCGGCCAGCGGGATGCCTTCGGTGCGTTGGTATCCCGTTACCAGACAAGGTTATACAACTCCGCGTTGCGCCTAGTTAACAGCCCTGAAGACGCCGCCGATGTCGTTCAGGATGCGTTCCTGAGCGCGTACCAAGCTTTGTCGTCGTTCAAAGGGGACGCGGAGTTTTTTACTTGGCTGTACCGAATCGCGTTTAATACCGCAGTGAGTTTGAAACGGAAGCGCCGGCCGTCGGTGAGCCTGGAGAACTACTCGCAGCAGACCGGTCTCGATCCTGATGACCCTTCGGAGTACGTCAAACCGAGCGCGGCTCTTGAGCGTACCGAAGACGAGCGGCAGTTGCACGGCGCGATCGCTCGACTGTCGGCCGAGCACCGCGAGGTGCTGCTCATGAAGGACATCGACGGGTTGAAGTACGAGGACATCGCCGAGGCGCTCGGCGTACCGATCGGAACGATCCGTAGTCGGCTGCACCGGGCTCGTCTCGAACTCCGTGACCTGCTGGCCGCCACCGACGAGCGCGCGTTGTGGAGCGGTGCCGGCCCCGGAACCCAAGAAGGGGTCGATAGCGACCGGAAGCCGGACACAAGTGAGGACGTTGCACCGCCGCGTGCGAGTGGAGCGGCTGCAAAACCTGAGACCCCGAGAGCGAAGGACGTACACGCCCAACCCCGGCTGAACGGCGGCCGGAGGGACTGAGGCCCGATTATGACTGCTTCCCAACTTCAACTCATTACTGCTGCCGTGGACGGGGAACTGTCCGCGGACGAGGCCCGCGCCTTCCGCACCTTGCTCACCTCTTCCCCCGAGGCCCAGAGCTTGTTCGTGAAGTTGCAGGCCGATCGCGCTCGCCTTCTCGCCCTACCACAGGTTGACCCGCCTGCCGACCTGCACACACGGATCATGGGGCAGATCGCCACGGCCACCCCGGCGCCACACGTACAACGTGCTCGGCCGGGGTCACTCCCGGCACCGGTGATCGTTCCGCTCCGCCGGGCACGCCCGGTACGTCGCCGCGCCTGGGTGCCCGCGGCTGTTGCGGCCGGGTTGTTACTCGGCGTCGCACTCGGATCGTTCGCGTTCTTTCGGAACAATACCGCCCCGGAGCAGTTCGCTCAGCCCCACTGGTCGAACGCACTGCCCGCACCGCACAACGTCCCCTCTGTCGCGCCGTCGCCGGCCACCGACGCAAACAGGCACACGGACCGTGGCGTGGTTGTTCGAGGAGGGGAGGCGCCCGTGCCGCCGGCTCCGACGCCGCACGAGGTTCCCCCCGTCGCGTTCGCCACGGCGCCACCTCCGCGGACCGTCAGACCGGATCTGATCGGCTTCCCGGTGCTGCCGAAGCTCCCGCCGTTCGAGCGGATCGAAGTGAAAGTACCGTTCCTTCGTCCGGTCGCCGACCTTGGTCGCGAGGATGTGAGCAACGAACTGCTCGACGCGATCGGGCGCGAGACCTCGGACGCTACACCGGTGCGCTTCGACCTGTTCGTGCGTGACCCCGCTCGCGGCGTCGAGATGTTGCAGCACGCGGCCCGCGCGAGCGGGGTGACGGTCCATGCAGACGCCGCAACGCTCGATCGGCTCAAGAAGAGGCAGGTTCACTCGGTGGTTGTCTACGCCGAATGTCTCACCGCAAAAGAGCTTGCGGCGCTGTTCGTCAAGATCGCCGTGGAAGACGCCAAATACTCGCCCCGCGTCGGTGATTCGCTGCACGCTGCCGCGGTCGTGCGATCCGACGAACTGGAACTGAAGACGGTATTGGGTGTGGATGTCGGGCTGTACAAACGACCGGCGGGCAACAGTTCGCACGGTGTTGGTGGGTCCGACCGTGTCGTCACACCGGGTAAGGCGGTTAGCGCCAACACGCTCGATCAGGTGGTTCAGTCGGTGTCCGGAGTGAGCGCACCGCCGACCCCGAAAGCGCAGGAGAGGCCGATGGTGCTGCTGACGTGGCAAACGACCCACCCCGGTATTCCGCGCACAAACCCGCTTCAGTCTCCGGAACTCAAGCAATACCTCCAGAAGCGCGGGATTCGCAAGCTCGCAGCCGTCCCGGCACTCATTATCATCCGTCCGGCAGGGTGAGTGCGAATGCGACTTCCCGCGCGGGTTCGAGGAACAACTTTTCCTCGGACCCGCATTTCGTTTCTCGCCGTAACCCGTTTGTAACGTCTGGCCTTCCTTCCAAACGTCTTCCATCGCCACCTCGTCATAACGAAAGCGGTTCCGCTGCGGCCGGACCGTCTTTCGTTCGGAGGTGTTTCACATGCGGTTCCTGCGATTCCCTCTCTCGGTGCTCGCGATCGCGTTTCTCGGCGCGACGCCTGCAGGCGCGGCGGGCCTCTTGATCCCGGAAGACAAGAAGTTGCCGCCGCTCGCGATGGTGAATCACAAGGTCATTGTTGTCATCGACGATCAGGTAGCACTGACCACGGTCGAGCAGACGTTCCGCAACTACACCGACCGTAACCTCGAAGCCATTTACCTGTTCCCGGTGCCGAAGGGCGCCAGCGTGGACCGGTTTACGATGTGGGTGAACGGCAAGGAACTCGGCGGCGAGTTGCTCGACGCCAAGCACGCGCACAAGGTGTACACCGATGTGGTGCGCCGCACCCAGGACCCCGGGCTGCTGGAATACCTGGGTAACAGCCTGATTAAGCTGAGCGTGTTCCCGATTCCCCCGAAGGGCGACCAGAAGATCAAGCTCGCGTACAAATTCGTTGCGCCGAAAGACGGCAGCGTCGTCGAGTACGTGTACCCGCTCAAGACGGACGGGAAGGCCACCCGCACCTTGGAAGAGTTCTCGGTTAGCCTCAACATCAAGTCGAGGCACGCCGTGCAGAACGTTTACAGCCCGACACACGCCGTCAACACCGTCCGCAAGAACGACAAAGAGGTGAACGTCACGTTCGAGCGAAACCAGGCGCTTCTCGACAAGGATTTCCAACTGTTTTATGGTCACGGCGACAAGGACATCGGCCTCAGTCCCCTGGTTTACAAGCCGATTCAGACCGAGGACGGCTACTTCCTGTTCCTGATCTCGCCGCAAGTCGAAGCCGAAAAGAAGCGCGCGGCCCGCGATCTCGTGCTCGTGCTCGACACCTCAAGCAGCATGTCGGACATCAAGATGCAGCAGGCGAAGAAGGCGGTGAAGTTCTGCCTGTCGCAACTCCAGCCCGAGGACCGGTTTGGTGTGGTCCGGTTCTCGACCACGGTGACCAAGTTTCGGCCCGAACTGGTCGCGGCCAACAAGGATTACCTCGCGCTCGCAACCAAGTGGATCGACGGACTCAAGACCAGCGGCGGCACCGCGATCTGGCCCGCGCTCGAAGACGCACTTGCAATGCGGTCCAGCGACCCGTCCCGCCCGTTCACAATGGTGTTCTTTACGGACGGACAGCCGACCGTGGACGAAACCAACGCCGACAAGATCGTGAAAAACGTTCTCGCCAAAAATACCGGTAACACTCGCATCTTCACGTTCGGTGTGGGGGATGATGTCAACGCCGCCATGCTCGATCAACTCGCCGATTCGACCCGGGCCGTCAGCACTTACGTCCGGGAGGCCGAGGACATTGAGGTGAAGGTGTCGGGCCTGTACGCGAAGATCAGCAACCCCGTGCTCACGGACGTGCAACTGACAACCAGCGAGAACGTGCAGCTCCACGAGATCTATCCGCCCAAGCTGCCGGACCTGTTCCAAGGAACGCAGCTCGTTGTGATCGGGCGGTACACGGGGCAGGGGCCGTCGGTCGTTCGACTGACGGGTCTCGTCGGGAAGGAGCGACAGCAACTCGTTTACGAGTTCAATTTCCCCGAAAAAACCGAGAGCGATGTCGGAAAGGACTTTGTGGAGCCGCTGTGGGCGCGGCGCAAGGTGGGATACATCCTCGATCAGATTCGTGTGAACGGCGAGAAGAAGGAACTGGTTGACGAAGTGGTGTCGGTCGCGAAGCGGTACGGGATCGCGACGCCGTACACGTCACACTTGGTGGTGCCCGACAGCGCGATGCCGGTAGTTTCGCCCATGCCGGTGAAGGGTGGTGTTGCCAACGAGCCGGCGTCGTTGGCGGCGCCGCTCGCCGCGTCCGGTGGCTTTGCCCCGGGACTTGCAACCGGTTCGAGCGGCAAGCCAGGACGTGTTGAGGATTTTGCAAAAGAGCAAGCGAAGGGCGAAAAGGGCGACGGGAAGGCGCTCGCAGCGAATCGGGGACTGGAAACCGAGCGCCAGGTGAAGGACGCGCTCAAGAGCCTGAACGCGAACGCAGATCCTGCTCAGCGGGCTCGGTTGGCAGATGAGATCAAGAAATTGGCCGTCCAGAAAAAGACCTGGGACGACTCCAACTCAGCCCTCAAGGGGCGTGAAAGGGGAGCCTACCAGTCGGGACAACTCGGCGTCGATTTGTCGTGCGCCGCCAACAACCTCCGCAACCAGCAGCGCGTGAGTTTGACCGCGAACCGACAGGTGCAGGGTCGCAACTGTCTCGAGATCGGTGGGGTATGGATCGACGACGGCTTTCAGCCAGACACGAAGGTTGTAACTGTGAAGGCCCATAGCGACGCGTATTTCCGCATCCTGGAGAAGCAACCGCAGATGAAAGACGTGTTCCGGCTGGGGAATCACCTCGTGTGGGTGACGCCGAGCGGGACGGCACTCGTTGTCGATCTGAGCGAAGGCCAGGAAAAGATCGAAGACAACGAGATTGACGCTTTGTTTGTCAGGAAGTCTTGACTGGTGCAATCGGTACAATCGGCGCCCGCCGCTTTTTTGCCGCGGGCGCCGATTGTGGGGCTTTCAAGACTGATAATAAAAGTTATGTAATGTTTTTCGCCCAATAATTAACCGAGACGGGAAGTTGCATTTAGCCCCCTTTTCCCTTGGAGGAGGGGGGCTTGCTCCGACGACCCAGGCCAAAGCCCAGAACGGCCTCACAAGGGGAGAGAGGGCGCTTTCTTATGGCGTTTCGCGTTGCAAAGTGGCACAATCCTAGCCGGTTCATCTGTACCTGGAGCCAAAGACAATGCAAGCAGGGCACCTCTCCCGCCGCTCGTTTCTCGCTGCCGCCGCCAGCACGAGTTGTTTGATGACTTCACGGTCGCTTCAAGCGGCGCCGGACTTTGGTGGATTTACTGTCGGCGTGCAGAGCTACACCTTTCGTAACTTCGACCTGGAAGGCATGCTAAAACGCACGAAACAGCTCGGCCTCAAACACGCAGAGTTTTTCTCGAAGCACATCCCAACCGACGCCACGCCCGAGAAACTGACCGCAATTCTCAAACTCTGCAAAGAGTACGAACTCACCCCGATTGGTTTCGGCGTATCAGGGTTCAGCAAGAACCACGATGCCAACAGGAAGCTGTTCGAGTTCGGAAAGGCCATTGGTGCAAATTACCTCAGCGCCGATCCTTCAATGGACAGCTTCGACAGCCTCGACAAGCTCTGTGAGGAGTACAAAATCGCGATCGCGATTCATCCGCACGGCCCGGTCGGGAAGGGGCGCCACCAATGGTGGTCGGCGGAAGTGATCCTAAAAGCTGTTAAGGACCACCACAAGCTTATCGGAACGTGCCTCGATACCGGGCACCTGTTGCGGATGGAACAGCTCGGCGAAAAACTCGACCCGGCGGAACAGATCAAGCTGATGGGGGACCGCAACTTTGCCTTGCACCTCAAGGACTACGACAACAACAAGCGGGAAGACGTTCCCTTCGGTGATCCCTCAGGGCATCTGGACGTTCCGGCAGTTCTAAAGGCTCTCAAGTCCGCAAAGTTCACTGGACATATTGCGATCGAGTACGAGGCAAACCCAGACGACCCGGCTCCGGATGTCAAGAAGTGCGTTACGTACCTGAAAAACGCCGCCGAAAAGCTGGGTTGACTGCCCACTTCGCGTGCTACCCGATGCGCCGTACAATTAAGGGTAAGCGCCGTGCCCCGCCAGACCTGTTGGCGAGGGCGCGTGCTTACCTCTTCCACTTTCCTGGGCACGCGCGTATGACGGCCGAGGATATCGCGAGCTTACGCCAGAGGCGCTACAACGCGACCGTCGTTTCGCTTCGGCTGGTCAACCCGGATCTGATGATTCTTCGCGTGAAACCGGACGCCCCGCGGCCCGAACACCGGCCCGGGCAGTACTGCACTCTGGGGCTCGGATATTGGGAACGGCGCACCGAAGGGTGCCAAGCGGAATCACTCAGCGAAGGAGATTTCACGAAGGTTGTGCGTCGAGCGTATTCCCTGAGTTGCGGCATTCTGGACGACGACGGCGACCTCCTGCGACTCGAGGACAGCGACTGGCTCGAGTTCTACATCGTACTTGTTCGAGAAAACCCGGACGGTCGGGTTCCGGCGTTAACGCCGCGGCTGTTCGCGCTCAGCGAAGGGGACCGCATTTACCTCGGTGATCGAGTGACCGGCCATTACACACTCGACCCAGTGAGGCCCGGCGACACCGTGCTGTTTCTCGGTACAGGGACCGGTGAAGCGCCACATAACTACATGACGTGGGAACTGCTTAGCCGAAGGCACACTGGAAAGATTGTTAACGCCTGTTGTGTACGATACGCACGGGATTTGGGCTACCAAAGCACGCACCAATTGCTCGCGCAGAAGTTTCCAAACTATTCGTACGTGCCTTTGACGACGCGCGAACTAGGTAACACACGGAAGCTTTACATTCAGGATCTGGTTCAGAGTGGAGAACTCGAACGTCAGCTCGGAGCCGAACTCGATCCGGCAACAACTCACGTCTTCCTGTGCGGCAACCCGAGGATGATCGGGGTTCCTGTGCACGACCGGGACAGCGGTGAGGTGAGGTATCCGTCACCGGTCGGAACCGTCGAAATTTTGGAAGCGCGGGGTTTTACGGCCGATGTCGCGGCCCGGAAACTCAAAGGCAACGTCCACTTTGAAGAATACTGGTGAGGATACGGGATGGCGGAAATCAACACGACGCTTGCTGGCTATCGCTTGCGGACGCTGCTACAAACCGGGCAAACCTCGCAAGTGTTTGAAGTGGTCGAGTTGCAGAGCAACCGTCACTTCGCGATGAAGATCCTGCTGCCCGAAGCCGCGGACAACCCCGAGCAGCGCCGCATCCTGTTTAATGAGGCCGAAGTCGGGATTCAACTCACGCACCCGAACGTCATCCGCATCACGAAGGTGAATCGGTCGAAGGAAAGCCCTCACTTTATCATGGAGTTTTTCCCGTCGGGAAGTTTGCGGATCAAGCTTCAGGCCAAAGACTTTAGCTTCGTCAAGGAACACGCCCGCAAGATTTTCAAGGGCGCAGCAACCGGCCTCGCGTACATGAACGCGTCCGGATTCGTTCACCGGGACGTCAAGCCCGACAACATGCTCGTGAACGCCCTGGGCGACACGAAAATCATTGACTTTGCTATTACAAAAAAAATTCCCACTGGCTTTGCGAAGTGGTTTTACCGCCCCGGCAAACCTCAGGGAACGCCTAGTTTCATGAGCCCTGAGCAGATCAAGGACGAGAAATTAGACGGCCGAGCCGACATCTACAGCTACGGTTGCACGCTGTACGAACTGACAACGGGTCGGCCGCCGTTTCGTGGCACGTCGATGAACGACCTTCTGGGCCGTCACTTCACAGAGAAGCCTGCGCCTCCGTCGATGTACAACCCGGACCTGACCGACGAGTTTTCCGCGTTCGTGTTAAAAATGCTTGCGAAGAAACGGACCGACCGGCCGGAACACTTCCACGAAGTGCTGATGGAGCTTCGGAAAGTTAAGCAGATATACAAATCTGTCGCGGAAAAAGATACCGAGGACATGTAACTACTGAGCTTTCTTCGATTAAAAGATATCCAGAAGAGATTTATATGATTGCTGATCCGTTGCCGTTTGAACAAGATGTCCACGAGCTGGAACTCGAGCTGATGCGTCTGGAGTCGGCACCGGATTCCGACTCCGGCGAAACGCTACGAAAACTGAGGCGCGACCTTGCAGCTTTAAAAAAGTCACGTTACTCAAACTTGTCGGCGTGGGAAACGGTCCTCGTGTCACGACACCGAAACCGGCCGCAGTTCCTTGACTATGTTGACATGGTCTTCGATGAGTTCGCCGAGTTGCACGGCGACCGCGCGATCGGGGACGACCGTGCGATTCGGGCCGGCTTCGCGCGTGTGGACGGCCACAAGGTCATGCTCATCGGTCATCAGAAAGGCAAAACCCTGGCCGAGCGCCAGCAGTGCTACTACGGGTGCGCGCATCCGGAAGGCTATCGCAAGGCGCTGGCAAAGATGCACCTCGCGGCAAAGTATCGTTTGCCCATCGTCTGTCTGATCGACACGCCGGGAGCGTTCCCGGGGATTGGCGCGGAAGAGCGAGGGCAGTCGCAGTTAATCGCAACAAGTATCATCGAGATGACCAAATTGGCAACGCCTATTGTCTGCGTTGTAATCGGTGAGGGTGGCTCAGGCGGTGCGCTTGGGATTGGCGTTGGCGATTCGATCGGGATGCTCCAGCACGCCTACTACTCGGTCATTAGCCCAGAGGGGTGCGCGGGCATTTTGTGGAAAGTGGCTACTGACGAAACCAAACCGAAAGCAGCAGAAGCCCTGCGACTAACGGCAAAAGACTTGAGTCGCGTGGGTGTCATCGACACCGTGGTCGAGGAGCCACTGGGCGGCGCACACCGTGATCCGCGTGGCATGGGCGGCATTCTCAAAACGCACCTGTCACGAGAACTGCGGAGGTTGTCGAACCTCTCGGATCACGCTCTTCTAGAAGAGCGCTATGGCAAGTTTCGGCGAATGGGTTTCTTCTCCTAGCATTTCAAGCCGTTTCCGGAACCTTAACACGTACCGGGAACGGTGGCCACGAACATTACATAAGAATCATTATCAGTCGCAAGCCCACAATACCCAAACAGGCAACTCAAACCGTCTCGTCTGATAATTGATATTATGTATACTTAGTCCTTTCGGAGACGCCTGAGCACTCGTCAAATCTCGCGGCCTCGCTAGAACCGCGGGAATGGGAACCAATGTAAAGACACCACCGGCCATGTTGCACTGCGCAATGGTCGGGTTCGGAATGATTTTCGACGAAACGTACCGACCTGTCTTCGAGAGGCGCTGTCACGACCCGCTCTACACTGTTGAGACCGGGCCGGTTTATCTCCATCTGAGTGCAGTTGCGTCTCGCACCGGCGAGCGTGTATCGCGCTACGTTGCGTCAACTACGAATGCTGCACTTCATCAGATTCAGAGCTTCACGGGTGTGGCGGCGATCCCGGATTTGCTCCGAACCGATTGCCATGTCGTCTGTGTTGCAACTCCCGACGACAGACACTTCGATGCCGCCCGTTCCGCGCTGATCGCGAAAAAGCATGTCCTGATCGAGAAGCCGTCCGTGCTTTCCCTTGTTGAGCTCGACGAGTTGACGCAACTGGCCTCTGAAAACGGTGTTCTCGCGAAGGTCGTTTACCACAAACTTGCCGATCCGGACCACAAAAAACTCCGAACTTTGTATCGAGACGGCGTTCTGCGACACGTTAACAACGGTTACTGCTCGCTTTTGGAGCCCAAATCCATCAGCGGTGGTCAGTTCGCAGAATGGATCACGGGCCGTAATCCGGCTACTTACGTGGCGGTTCACTACTTGAAACTCGTTGATTTTACCTTCGGTCCCGAATGGTCATTGTGCCGCGTTTCGGCGACCGGACAGCGAGGCTTGGTCGGCACGGCAACCGGTCCCACCTGGGACTCGGTTCAGCTTCAGGTGGTGTACCGGCACCCGGACTTGCGCGAAGCCGCCTTCGACATCCACACCAGTTGGGTCACGCCCGATAATTTCCCGGGTTACGTTGATCAGGAGGTGCAGTTCCGGTTCGACAATGGCGTCTGGAACGCGCACCAACGCAAGCGTGGCGTCGAACTCACCGTCGAAAATCGCACCCCAGGCGAACTCAAGAACACTCCGAACTATCACTACAACGGAACGTTCCTTGAACCGTGGGGCGAGCGTTCGCAGCGCGGCTACGGGATCGAAGTCATCGAGCGGTTCTTCCAGGAGGTGGCGTTCGTCGAGTTCGGAGGTCCCGCAGCCGATCGCGTTCATCGCCTGAGTGCGATGCGCGCCCTCGCCTACAACGACCTTTCTGCCGACCGCAACTGCGTCGCGATCGTGCAGGCGCTCGAAGCGATTCTCGGGCGCGCGGCCACTGGCACCCCGGGTTGCGTGGTCAATGTGAACGAGGCGTTCGGCGGGTTGGTGCTTTACGAACCGGGAAACGCCGCGCCGCTCGTTCTCTACCGCAATCGTGTGTAACCGTGGACGAAAAGCAACGCACCCGGATCAGTAAGTTCCTGTCGAAAGTGCTTCGGCACGAGCCCGAAGCCGCCGGACTCACCCTCGAAACCGGAGGATGGGTTCCGATTGCGGACCTTCTCCCCGGGCTCGCACGTGCAGGGACTCGCATTTCGCGCGAGGATCTCGATGTCGTGGTTGAGAAATGTGATAAGCAGCGCTTCGCGATCGATGACACCGGCACCAAGATCCGAGCAAATCAGGGGCACTCGGCCGAGGTCGAGCTCCAATTCGAACCCGTCGAACCACCGAATGAGTTATTTCACGGGACCGCCGAAACGAATCTTTCAGCAGTTCTTCGCGACGGGCTGCTGAAAATGGCACGGCACCATGTTCACCTCTCGGCAGACGGCATCACCGCGCGGAAGGTGGGCGGGCGCCACGGAAAGCCCGTGGTTCTCACGGTGCTTGCGGCGCAAATGAGCACCGCCGGTCACGTCTTTTACCGCTCCGCGAACGGGGTGTGGCTTGTGGATCACGTCCCGCCTCAGTACCTTCGGCTGTAGCCACACCGGAGAGGTACGATGACCCCACCCATTCAACACCCGCGCGAGCCGGATTCAAACGCGGGGCGAACCGAATTGGCGCGCGTTGAGCCGCACTCGCTGCGAACGTTCACGCCCACCCAGGCGGTGCTGAGCGCGAGCGCCGGCATTTATCACTGGACCCCGGAGGGGCGCCGACTCTACGATTTCACCTCCGGCGTTCTCGTCTCGAACTTAGGACACAACCCCAGCGCCTGGACGCGCGCCTACTTCCGCTACATGGGGTGGTCCGCCCTCGACGGATCGACGCCCCCCCTGCCCCACCCCGGACCGGCTGGCTACTTTCCTGCAGTGCCGATGACCGCCTACAACGCGGTTACGCCGGTCGAGGTGCAAGCGAGCGCGCGGCTCATCAAGTTGATGCGGTCCGCTCCCGGTGGCAACCGTCTCGAGCAGGTCATGTGGGCGGCATCGGGGTCCGAGGCGATCCAGAAGGCACTGTGGGCCGCCATCGCGCGCGACCGAAGCCGCCCAATGATCATTGCCACCCGATACGGCTTTCACGGCAAGAAGGGACTTTCCAATGCCGTCACCGGGTGCGAGACCGACGCCGAGCGCGACCCGCGGGTCAAGTTCATCTCGTTCCCGATGGCCGAGTGTCGCGACATCAGCCTCCGCGGTCAAGCATTCGACTTTACACCGTATCAGAAGGAACTAGACGCCCTTCGCCATCAGTACGGTATGAGGCTGGGCACGCTCATCACCGAACCCTACCTCGGGGGCGGCGGTTCCTACCACCCACCGAAGGAGTACCTCCAGGGCCTCGAGCGGTTCTGCCGGGAACATGACATAGTTTTTATTATCGACGAGGTGCAGGCGAACTTCGGTCGAACCGGGGCGATGTTCGCGTTCGAGACCTACGGGCTCGAACCGGACATTGTGGTGTTAGGCAAAGGGCTTGGGAACGGTATTCCCGTTGCGGCTGCGGTCGGCAAAACCGACATCTTTGATTCTCTCGGCTACGGCGAAGCATCGGACACGTGGAGCGCGAACCCGCTCTGCTGTGCCGCCGTACAGGCTACGTTGGACGCTTTTGAGCGTGCGGACATCCTCGGCCAAATGAAGCCGAGTTCCGCAATCATCGAGCGCGGGCTCGTCGCCCTGAAAGAACTGCCGTTCGTTGCCAACGTTCGCGGCGAGGACGGCGGTATGGTTTGGGGCGTCGAGATGCGCGATTGTGCCGAGCGCACGGCCGCCGAGTGGGCGAATGCCTTCGTTCTGGCTTGTTACCAGGGTGACAACTCGGAGTCCGACGGCATACACCTGCTCGGCCCCCTCGCAAAGAAGGTGGTGCGCGTGTCCCCTCCGCTGGTGATTACCCCCGACGAAGCCACCGCCGCCGTTGCACTCATGCTCCGCTCCGCTCGACGCCTGAGCGCGTAGCTCCCTGGGAGTCCAAGATGCCCGAAGCGTGCATTGCCGACGCCCTCGGCTGGCTGGCCCAAGCGGTCGGTACGCACCTGTTTGTCGTCAAGGGCGTTCTCGCCCTGCTGGTCGTCTGCACGCTTTGTGGTTCCGTCGGTGCGATGGTGGTCGGGAACCGGATGGCGTTTTTCAGCGACGCGATGGCCCACTGCGCGTTCGCCGGCGTCGCTCTGGGGTTCCTGAGCGTCCTGGTCGTCGGTACCGACAACAAGGCCACTGCCGCGTGGCTCGTTCCGTTGGTAATGGTGACGTTCGGTGTTTTGGTCGGGGTCGGGATGATTCTCGTGCGCGAGCGGACGGGGCTCGCGCACGATACGGTCATCGGCGTGTTCTTCGCGCTCGCGCTGGGGTTCGGCGCGATGCTGACCAAAATGGTCCAAAACGTCAGCAGCGTGAACCTCGAAACCTTCATGTTCGGTAGCCTCGTGCTCGTCGACGAGTTGGATCTGGTTTACCTTTGCGTCGTTCTGGTACTCATGTGCGGCCTCTTCCTTTGGCGCTACAACCAGCTCATGTTCGCGAGCTTCAACCCGAGCCTCGCCCGCACCCGGCGCATGAGCGTCACGCTCAACAACTACCTCTTCATCATTTTGCTCGCGCTGGTGGTGAACCTGTCGATCAAAGCCGTGGGCGCGCTGCTGATTAACGCCCTCTTGATCGTCCCCGCCGCCGCCGCCGCGAACGTGTCCCGCACCCTGCGCCAAATGTTCTGGCTCACAATCACCTTCTGTCTGGGGGCGGGCGGGCTCGGGTACTGGCTCAGTTCGCAGTTCACGATTTCGGTCGGCAATCAGAAAGTGGATTTCAGCCCGAGCGGTACCATCGTGGTGGTGAGCGTCGTCGGGTTCTTCCTGTCGATGACGGTGGTCGCGGTCTGGAACCGGTTCGCGCCGATCTTCGGCGGGCGGCAGTTCCAGCAGTTCCACCGGCACGGGCCGGACGACCCTTGCGGCGACGATCACCCGTTCGGACAATGCCCTTGACCGCCCGCCGCGGCCGTGAACACTCACGCACAGGCCGGCGTACTACCCGTATCGGGTTCACCTTCCACGCGACGAGTAACCGCCTGTGTCCGGTATCCTCGACTTCCTGTTCCGGTTCAGTTCCGTGCTGTGGGAGGCGATGCCGTTCGTCGTCTTGGGCGCGGTCGTTGCGGGCATCCTGGAAGAGTTCCTCCCGCAAGAAGCGCTGACGAAGTTTTTGCCCAAGGCGGTGCTCCCGTCCGTCATGATCGGCGCCGTGCTCGGGCTGCTGTTCCCGATGTGCGAGTGCGGCATCGTCGTGGTCATGCGGCGGTTGCTGCGCAAGGGGCTCCCGCTGTCGTGCTGCATCGCCTACATGCTGGCCGGGCCGGTCATCAACGGGGTGGTGATCTTCAGCACCTGGGTGGCGTTCAAGGACCACAAAATTGGTCCCGAAATGGTCGGCCTGCGGGTCGGGCTGGCGTTCGTTGTGGCGTGCGTCACGGGTTTGATCGTCCAGCTCCAATTCCGCAAGTACGGCAACGCGCTGCTGACGGCGAGCGCGATCCCGCCGATCAAAGCCACCGAGCCAGAAGCCGCGGCGGTACCGAAACCGCGCGAGCCGCTCATGCGCCGGCTCGGGAACATCTCGGCCACGGGTCTGCACGATTTCGTGGACATCATGGTGTTCCTGATTTTGGGGTGCGTGCTGGCCGCTGTCGCCCGGATCTACATCACCGATGAACAGGTCAAGGAGATCTCAACTAACCAGCCGCTGCTCGCGATCCCCGCAATGATGTTCCTCGCCGTGCTCATGTGCCTGTGCAGCGAGGCGGACGCGTTCGTCGCGGCGAGTTTCACCAAACTCCACGTATCGGGCAAGCTCGCGTTCCTGGTGCTCGGACCGATGCTCGACCTGAAGCTGGTGCTGATGTTTACTCGCGTGTTCCGCACGCGGTTGATCGTGACAATCACCATTAGTGTCATTGTACTGACACTCATCCTGTGTGTTGGCGTTCACCTTGTGTACGAAGTGAACGACTGGACCGGGCTCCCGCCCGGCGCCGGCTAGCCACCGGTTTAGGAGGAATAGCATGGCCCACAGCCACGCCGGGTGTCAGTCGCCGCGCGACTACTTTACCGAGCAGTTGCTCACGATATTCGTGTGCGGGGGACTCGGGTTCGTCGCGATCCAACTTTACCGCAGCGACATGCTGCGGCACATCCTCGCGCCACAGTTCCACCTGCCGGTTCTCATCGGCGGAATCGTGGTGTTTGTGCTGGTGCTTCTGCGAGCCATTACGGTCTGGCGTGAGGCCGGCGAACTGGTGCCGGTCGATTCGAACGACCCGACGTGTCGTGAGAATCACGTCCACACCGCGTCGTGCAACCACCTCCCGGGTCTGCCCGGCGCGCCCAACACCGACGAGAACCTCGTGGACGACCACGGGCACAGCCACGACATGTCGTGGGTGTTCGCCCGGATGTTGATTCTTGTGTTCCCGATCACCCTGTACTTCTTGGGGATTCCGAACACAGGGCTCAGCGCCGACGCACAGCGGGCCGCACTCGGCAACGAGGTCGAACTGCAAAGCAGTGCGGACCTCGCACAACTGGCCTCGACCGCAACGGTGAAGAGCGAGGAAGAAAAAGACGGGATCCGCGTGCGTGTGCTCCAGACGGACAAGGGGTTCCAGATCCGCGAAGTGACGGAAAAGAACAAGCCACCGGTCTACTCGGTCGTTGCCCAGGCCGGGATCGAGATGCGGTTCAACGACTTGACTGAGGCGGCGTTCAGCGAGGACAAGCGCCGCTCCTACGCCGGCAGCACCGCGATTCTCGAAGGGCGGTTCAACCCCCTCAGCGACAAGCAGTTCACGCTGTTCCGACAGAAGATGACGTGCTGCGGTCAGGACTCGGTGATGCTGAAGGTGCGGATCATCTCGCCGCAGGTCGTGAGCCGTAACTACTTCGACTGGGTTCGCGTCAAGGGAGTCATCGACTTCGTTAAAGCGCCTGGCGCCGAAGAACGTTACGTTCCGGTACTTCGACTGCAAGACGTAACGGATGTCACGCTCATCCCGAAGGACCAGATCAAGAACGAGTACGAGTTCTGATCGGACGATCCACAGCGACCGGCCAGAAGGGGCGGCGACGAACACCTCCGTCGCCGCCCCTTCTGGTTACAGACAAACTAGCACGCCACGTCGGCTCAATCACGTGCTCACTTCCCGACGCTTCGGAGATAGGCAAACAGATCGGCCATGTCCTGAGGCATTATCTCCTTCTCAAGTCCCG